>NZ_JBTRXV010000007.1:0-105721 GCF_054608695.1 Thiomonas sp. | reverse complement strand
GCTTGATATTTAGATTGGGTGTTGATGTATTCCAGGCCACTGACGGAGTATGGCGACTTGTTCGCGACGCGACCGAGGTTGAGGATAACCGCCGTAGCCACAGCGACAATAACAAGCGCAAGCATGATTTCCATCCTTTTATTCTCCTAAGCGGCTAACGTAAAATTGAGGGGCTCGCCCGCTTCTGGGCGAGTCCCGCTCGAATGCCGGGTTAGCGGTTACCCTCGGTTTTATTTTCGTACATATCCATGACAGGGCGGCTCCCACGGCGAGAGTTGCAATGCAAGCAGGCAGTAGTAAGGTTTTCGTAAGTATTATCTCCGCCTTCCGAAACTGGCTGAATATGATCTAGTGTTGCAGTAAACCTAGTAAGTTGCTTGCTACAGTAATGGCATTTGTAGCTATCTCGCTCAAAGACCTTGAGTCTGTTTTCTTTCACATTGTAGTAATCCAACTCCCGGCGTACATCTATTTGTGAAGGTTCGGCTTGCATCGAAAGACTGGCTTTGTAGGTTTTGCATAGTTCAATTTCTTCAGGAAGAAAGATTTTATACAAAGTGCCTTCCCTGTTGGTATCACCTGATTTTTGAATAACTCCCTTTTTCTCTAAACCGGCAAGAGCTTCTTGAACGGAGCTATAACTTAGCGATGACGATTGCCCACTGCTAGATGTAACTATCCCTTGCTGCATACCGCGTGTGCTCACTCTCGCATATTGTTGACCATTTCCAAGAATGGCTCTGCGGAAAAGGTGCCAATATATTGCAGCTTCATACGGAAATAACTGTGGCTGAAGGTAATCAACGACAGCAGAGACAATGGAGGGTATCTCTAACGCATCAAAATTGTGCGCGAAAATGGATTCGTCACTGTCACGAGCTTCGCTTTCAAGCGTGTCGAGAAGTGCTCTGATTTTCTCAATTGTGTTTTCTGGCTCGTCCATAGTTTTGACCGCTAACGTAATGTAGGCCGTCGGATAAACCTGGCATCCCAGGATATCCGACGGAATAGACACAATAGCCTGTGGAACTTGCGAAAGCGCTGAAAGTCTGCGACCCGCATGACGGCTGGGTTTCCAAGGCTATGACGGGGCGGACTCACGCTGATGAGCGGCACACAAACCCCGTCATCGATCTGCGCGGATTGATGCTCCACCGGGGCCATCCCTGATGCGACACTGCGCAGCAAATTGGCTTCCATCACCCACATCTGTCCAGCTCCACGTTGCACCACTGGAGAATTCTTCAGCATCTCCGCCGTTCACAGACTAGCGGTGACGGCAGGGCATGCCAAGTTCAAAGCTGTACTGCTTGACGTCCGCATGCAATTGTTGCGTTTCGTCGCTTGGATGCGGCAAGCGCATCAGCCGGTCACGGGAGTTCCGTGTGAATCCGGCGTTCGCCGCTTTTCCGGCATTCGGCTGCGGCTGCGCATGCGTGCCTCTGTCCGGTTTGACCGTTGACCCAGCCTTCGATGGCGCGGGTCAACTGGCCGCTTCTTGCCTGAGAACACCATCCGGCTGCTTTCCGGGCCGCCGCCCCGCACCCGCGCCACCTCCCTTTACCCCCATCCCGATCAAGACAGCTTTGCCCGGCGTTCACGCCTGCGTCGGGTTTGTCCCTCATGCACTGCAACATGGGCTGCGCTATGGTTTGAAACAATCCATAAAACCAACTTGCGTTCACAAGCCCGCAACCATGAATGCCCCCATCCCCCAAGACCTCGCCGCGCGCGCGCGGCGCCAAGCCGAGGTGGTGGCCGCCCTGACGGACGTGCTGCCTGCCTCCTGCCTGCTGTGGCAGCGCGAGGATGTAACCCCCTACGAATGCGACGGCCTGTCCGTCTACCGGCAGAAGCCGATGGTCGTGGCGCTGCCGGAGACCGAGGCCCAGGTGGCCGCGGTGTTGCGCGTTTGCCACCACCTGCACGTGCCCGTGGTGGCGCGCGGCGCGGGCACCGGGCTGTCGGGCGGGGCGCTGCCGCATGCCGAGGGCGTGCTGCTGGCGCTCTCGCGCTTCAACCGCATCAAGACCATCGACAAGCTGGCGCGCACGGCCACGGTGGAATGCGGCGTGCGCAACCTGGCCATTTCCGAAGCCGCCGCGCCCCACGGCCTGTACTACGCGCCCGACCCCTCCAGCCAGATCGCCTGCACCATCGGTGGCAACGTGGCGGAGAACTCCGGCGGCGTGCATTGCCTGAAATACGGCCTCACCGTGCACAACGTGCTGCAAGTGCGCGGCTACACCGTGGAGGGCGAGCCCATCACGGTGGGCAATCTGGCCGGCGACTGCGCGGGGCCGGATCTGCTGGCCGTGGTCATCGGCAGCGAGGGCATGCTGATGGTCGTCACCGAAGTAACCGTCAAGCTCATTCCGAAGCCTGTGCTGGCGCGCTGCATCATGGCCAGCTTCGACGATCTGCGCAAGGCCGGCGACGCCGTGGCCAGCCTGATTGCCGACGGCATCATCCCGGCCGGGCTGGAGATGATGGACAAGCCCATGACCCGCGCCGTGGAGGATTTCGTGCATGCCGGCTACGACCTGGACGCCGCGGCCATTCTGCTGTGCGAGTCCGACGGCACGCCGGAGGAGGTGGAGGAGGAAATCGGCCGCATGCTCGCGGTGCTGCAAGGCTGCGGCGCCACCGCCACCACCGTGAGCCAGAGCGAGGCCGAGCGCCTGCGCTTCTGGAGCGGGCGCAAGAACGCGTTTCCCGCCTCGGGCCGCATCTCGCCCGACTACTACTGCATGGACGGCACCATCCCGCGCAAGCGCATCGCCGACATGCTGCTGGCCATCCAGGGCATGGAGCGCGAGTTCGCGCTGCGCTGCGTCAACGTGTTCCATGCCGGCGACGGCAATCTGCACCCGCTGATCTTGTTCGACGCCAACCAGGCCGGCGAGCTGGAGCGCGCCGAGGCCTTCGGCGCAAAAATCCTGGAGGCCTGCGTCGAGATGGGCGGCTCCATCACCGGCGAGCATGGCGTGGGGCTGGAAAAAATCAACTCCATGTGCGTGCAGTTCAGCCCCGAGGAACTCGAACAGTTCCTGGCCATGCGCCGCGCCTTCGACCCCGCCGAGCACCTCAACCCGGGCAAGAACATCCCCAGCCACGCGCGTTGCGCCGAGTACGGCAAGATGCATGTGCGCGGCGGGCGCGTGGCGTTTCCGGAGCTGCCACGCTTTTGAGCCGCGCACTCACCCCGCCCGGAGCGCTTCTCCTCCACAAACTGCGGTGGACGAAAAGGGACCGTGATGGCAACCAGCACGTCGCGCAGCGCTGTTCTCACTTCCCCCGCTGGTGGGGGCAGCCGGGAGGGGCACCCAGAATCTTCGCGCAGCGCAGCTTTCACCTCCCCCACGGGTGGGGGAGGCCGGGAGGGGGAGCCGCGATGCGCAACAACCCTCCCCTCTCCAACCCTCCCCACGGCGTGGGGAGGGCGTGAACCGCAGGACTCGATCCACCATTTCATCGCCTGAACCCGTGAACCCATCCGACACACTCGCCACCCTGCAAGAGCAGGTGCAGCAGGCAGCAGCCAACCACACCCCGCTTGCCGTGCGCGGCGGCGGCAGCAAATCCTGGCTCAACCCCGCCTCGCGCCAAGCGCGCACCGGCACCATGCTGGACCTGCATGCCTACGCCGGCATCGTCAGCTACGAGCCCACCGAACTCGTCGTCACCGCCCGCGCCGGCACACCGCTTGCCGAGCTGGAAGCCCTGCTTGCGACCCAAGGCCAATGCCTGCCGTTCGATCCGCCCCATTTCGCCCACACCGGCGCCCGCGCCACGGTGGGCGGCATGGTGGCGGCAGGGCTTGCCGGTCCCGCCCGCCAGGGCGCCGGCGCGGTGCGCGACTATGTGCTGGGCGCGGTGCTGCTGAGCGGCCGCGCCGAGGTGCTGCATTTCGGCGGCCAGGTGATGAAGAACGTCGCCGGCTTCGACGTCTCGCGCCTGCTGGTGGGGTCGATGGGCTCGCTCGGCGCCATTCTGGAGGTCTCGCTCAAGGTGCTGCCGCGCGCCCCGGCCGACGCCACGCTGGTGTTCGAGATGAGCAAGGAGCGCGCGATCGAGCAGGTCAACATCTGGGGCGGCCAGCCGCTGCCCATCGCCGCCAGCGCCTGGTGCTGCGGCGGCGATGGCTCCGATCACCTCCTCCACCTGCGCCTGCGCGGCGCCCAGGCTGCAGTGGCCGCCGCCTGCGCCCGTCTGGGTGGGCAGCGCGTGGACGATGCCGCGGCAGCCGCGTTGTGGCAAGGCCTGCGCGAGCAAACCCTGCCCTGGTTCGCCACCACCTGGGCGCAACCCGGAGCCGCCGGCGAAGCCCTGTGGCGCCTGGCGGTGCCGCCCACCACGCCGCCCATGCGCCTGCAGGGCGATCTGCTCATCGAATGGGGCGGCGCCCAGCGCTGGCTCAAAACCGCACTGCCCGCCGCCGTGATGCGCGAAGCCGCCGCACGGGCCGGTGGCCACGCCACGCGCTTTCGCGGCGGCGACCCGGACACGCCGGTGTTCACCCCGCCAGCGCCGCCGCTGGACCGCATCCACCGCGAGATCAAGCGCGCCTTCGATCCTCACGGCATCTTTCCGACGGTGATGGCCAGCTGAACCCAGCACCGACGACCTCCCGCCCTTCGCGTCTCACCGCCCCCCGCCTCACCGACCCCTCCTTCCTGCCTTCATGGAAACCCGACTCTCCCCCGAATTCGCCGGCACGCCCGACGGCCAGCAGGCCCAGAGCATCCTGCGCGCCTGCGTGCATTGCGGTTTTTGCACCGCCACCTGCCCCACCTACCAGTTGCTGGGCGACGAGCTGGATGGCCCGCGCGGACGCATCTACCTCATCAAGCAGGTGCTCGAAGGCGCCGCGCCCACGCGCAGCACGCAGCAGCATCTGGACCGCTGCCTCACCTGCCGCAATTGCGAAACCGCCTGCCCCTCCGGCGTGGCCTACGGCCAGTTGGTGGACATCGGCCGCCGTGTGGTGGACGCCAAGGTGCAGCGCCCAATGGCTGAACGCGCCAAACGCTGGGCGCTGAAAGAAGGCCTCACTTCGCCGCTGTTCGGCACGGCGATGAAGCTCGGCCAGGCGCTCAAGCCGCTGGTGCCCAAATCGCTGAAAGAGAAGGTGCCGCCGGCAACACCGGCCAGCGCCTGGCCGACGCGTGAACACGCGCGCAAGGTGCTGATGCTGGCCGGCTGCGTGCAACCGGCCATGGCGCCGAACATCAACGCCGCCACCGCCCGCGTGCTCGACGCCCTGGGCGTGCAGGCGCTGGTGGCCGAAGGTGCGGGCTGCTGCGGCGCCATCCGCCAGCACCTGAGCGACCACGACGGGGCGCTGGCCGACATGCGCCGCAACATCGACGCCTGGTGGCCGCAAGTCGAGCGTGGCATGGTCGAGGCCATCGTCGTCAACGCCTCAGGCTGCGGCGTGCTGGTGAAGGACTACGGCCGCGAGCTGCGGCACGATCCGGCCTATGCCGACAAGGCCGCACGCATTTCCGCACTCGCACGCGACCCGATCGAATTCCTCGCCGCGCACGGCGAGCACATCGCCGCCAAGCTCCGGCACAAGCCGGCCGAAAACCTGGCCTGGCACCCGCCCTGCACCTTGCAACATGGCCAGCGCCTGGGCGGGCAGGTGGAAGCGCTGCTGCGCAGCCTGGGTTTCAGCGTCAGCCTGCCGGCGGAGAGCCACCTGTGCTGCGGCTCGGCCGGCACCTACTCCATGCTGCAGGCGGATTTGTCGAAGCAGTTGCGCGAGCGCAAGCTCAAGCACCTGGCGCATGTGGCGCCGCAGCGCATCCTCAGCGCCAACATCGGCTGCATCCAGCACTTGCAAGCCGGCACCACCATGCCGGTGCAGCACTGGCTGGAGTTCCTCGACGAAGCCTTGCGGAACTAACTGAGAGCGGGCTCGAACCGGGTCGAGCTGGACCGACCCTGGCCGGATCAACCGGCAGCCACGGGTGCCGACACGGGGTTGTCCAGCGCGATCTCGATGTCGGCCCGCAGCGCATCCGGCTGGGTCTGCGGCGCGTAGCGGCGGATCACCTGACCGTCGCGGCCAACCAGGAATTTGGTGAAATTCCATTTGACGACTTCGGTGCCGAGCACGCCGCTGGCCTGGTCCTTGAGCCAGCGCCACAACGGGTGGGTATGGGCGCCGTTGACGTCGATCTTGTCGAACAGCGGAAATTCGACGCCGTAGTTGATGCTGCAAAACTGGGCGATCTGCTCCGGCGTGCCCGGCTCCTGCGCGCCGAACTGGTTGCAGGGAAAGGCCAGGACCTCGAAACCACGGTCGCGGTAGGCGTGGTGCAGCGCCTGCAGCCCGGCGTATTGCGGCGTGAAGCCGCAGGCGCTGGCGGTGTTGACGATGAGCAGCACCTTGCCGCGCCATTGCGCCAGCGACTGCGCCTGGCCGTGGATGTCGGCGGCGCTGAAGTCGAACACGCTGGGTGTTGCAGGTTTCGTGGTGGTATCGGTGTCGGCGGCGCTCATATCGGAGTCTCCCGGGGCGAATGTTGCTGCGGTGGCTGCGGCGGCAGCGCCGGTTGGCGCCAGGCCGCGAGCAGGATGGCCAGCAAAATGAGGCTACCACCGATCAGCGCCTGCACGCTGAGTTGCTCGGCCCCCAGCAGCACCGCGCTGCCGCTGGCGAAGACGATCTCCACCGTCATCACCACCGCCGTGAGGCTGGACGGCAGGCGCTCTGCGCCATATTGCAGGCCGAGGTTGGCGGCGAGAAAGGCCAGCGCCAACAAGCCCACGGCCAACACCAGCGGCAGCGTCGGCACGGGCAGGCCGCTGGCCACGCCAGCGGCCGCCAGCGCCGCCGCCAAGCCACCGGCCACCAGCGTGCCGCCGGCGAACATCGCCAAGCCGCGCGCCTCCGGCGGCGTATGCGCATACTTGCGCAACAGCACGTTGTTGAGGGCGAAGGTCATGCCGCCCACCACGCCCAGCCAGTCGGCCGGATGCTGCGGCAGCGGCAACCCGCCGCCCGGCGGCCACAGCACCACCATCGCCCCGGCCAAGGCCAGCACCAGCCGCAACCCCACCAGCGGCGTAAGCCGCTCCTGCAGCAGCCAGCGCGCCAGCAGCGCCGCCCACACCGGCATGAGGTAGAACAGCAGCACCACCCGCACCACATCGCCCTCGGTCACGCCCCAGTTGAACGCCGCGTTGGTCGCGCCCGAAGACAACAGAATCAGCCACAGCGCAGGGTTGCGCAGCAGCGCGCCCAAAGCCCGAGGCCGCGCCAACAGAATGGCCGCCGTGCTCAGCCCATAGATCGCCGCCGTTGCCCACAAGGGATTCAAGCCCAGCGCATGGAGGTCGCGAAACGGCCACCACGACACGCCCCAAACGAAGGCGTTGAGCATCAGGCCGCTGATGGCGGCCAGGGTTTGGCGGGACGTGTGCATACAGAGAAGTGGAGTCCGCTCGGTGAGCAGAGAAAACATGCAGATCGGTGGGTGGCCAACGTCTTGTTTCGTCCTCCTGCGGCAAGGCGAAGCAAGGTCGCGCACCACCAGCAAGCTTAGGTGAAAGACGTCTTAGTTCCCGCCCAGTTCCGCAACGCCCTGCTGCAGCGTCGCGGCCGACAGTTCGCCGATATGCATGCGCTGCACCTTGCCGTCTGCGGCGATGAACAGCGTGGTGGGCAGGCCGGGGGACTGGTAGTACGACAGCAGGCGGCTGTCGGGGTCGAGCAGCACCTCGGGGGGCGCGAGTTTTTCGCGGTGCAGGAAGTCGGCGACGCGCTGTGCCGATTCGCCCTCGTTCACCAGCACGATGCGCACGTTGTGTTCCCGTTGCGCGGCCTGCACCAGGGTGGGCAGTTCGCGCCGGCAGGGCGGGCACCAGGTGGCCCAGAGGTTGAGCACCAGCGGCTTGCCTTCCAGGCTTCGCAGCGCGACCTCGCCGCCGCCCAAACGCTGCAGACTGAGCTGCGGCAGTGGCGGCCGGGGTGGCTGCACCGCCTGCAACAAGGCACCGGCTGCCAGGATGACGGCCGCACCGGTTGCCGCGCTCATCGGCAGGCTGCGCCGTAGCGTGGGCCGGCGCCAGGCCCAGAACGCCACGCCAAGCACGGCAGCCGCCCAGCCCGCCACGGGCGTGAAGCCGCGGTCGCGAATGTCCAGCATGGACAGCATCGTGGGGTAGTTCGCCAGGTGCTGCGCAACGAAGACCGCGCGCGCCACCACCAGGGCCAGCACCAGCAGGGGCAGCAAGGCCGGCTCCGCATGGCCCTGGCCTTTGCGCTGCGCCGCGCCGGCCACAAACACCGCCACGGTGTAGCCCAGCACCAGGATGAGCGGTCCCCAGGGTAGCACCAGGGGGCCGATGCGCAGCGCGTCCATCAGGTGGCGGCGGTTGGGTTCAACCGTGAGGACGATGGGCTCAATGCCCGGACTCGTGGCGCGGCTCGCCGATGATCTGGGTCCAGTCGCGCTCGCGCATATTGCGCTTGTTCCACTGCATCACCAGCCACATGGTGCCGACCACGAACACGCCGAACAGGCCGATGATCCACTGGATATGCAGGTTCAGTTTGATGAGCAGGGCGTACACCGACAGCATGACCAGCACGCTGACGTTCTCGTTGAAGTTCTGCACCGCAATCGAATGCCCGGCCGACAACAGCACGTAGCCGCGGTGCTGCAGCAGCGCGTTCATCGGCACCACGAAGTAACCGGCCATGGCGCCGATGGCGACCATGAACATGCCGGCCAGCACCAGATAGAGCGGCAGATGCAGGCTGCCGACGCTGAACTGCAGGTCGGGCACCAGGCTGCGCGTATACAGCGACAGCACCATGCACAGAATGCCCATGCCCATGCCCATGGGCAGCACGGTCAGGCTCTTTTTCAGCGGCACGCGGGTGGCGGCCAGTATGGCGCCTGCCGCCACGCCGAATGCCACGGTGGCTTGCAGCGTGGCGGCTTTGCTCAGGTCCAGCCCCAGGGCATACTCGGCCCACTTGATGACGATGAATTGCAGCGTGGCGCCTGCGCCCCAGAACAGCGTGGTCACGGCCATGGAAATCTGCCCCAGCTTGTCGGTCCACAGCACCTTGGTGCAGTGGATGAACTCGACCAGTTGCTTCGCCGGGTTGGCGGTCTGGTGCGGGTAGCGGGCGCCGGTGTCGGGAATTTTCAGATTGCACAGCGCGGCGATGATGTAGACAAAGACGATGACCCCAAGCGCCGCCTCGGCCGCGGTGTTGATGCCCAGGTGCGCGAGACCCGGCAGACCCAGCAGATAACGGCTGGCCATCTGGCTCACCAGAAAGCCGCCGAACACGGTGCCGAGAATGATGGAGCCCACCGTGGTGCCCTCGATCCAGCCATTGGCCGCCACCAGTTGTTGCGGTGGCAGCAGCTCGGTGAGGATACCGTACTTGGCCGGCGAGTAGGCTGCGGCGCCGAGACCGACCACGCCGTAAGCCAGCAACGGGTGGACGCTGGCGAGCATGAGCATGAGTCCGACGACCTTCACCAGATTGGTGATGAACATGACCCTGCCCTTCATCATCGAATCGGCGAAGGCGCCGACGAACGGCGCCAGCACCACGTAGGACACGGTGAAAAAAAACTTCAGCAGTGGCGTCATCCAGCCCGGAGCCTGCAGTTGCAGCAGCAAGGCGATGGAGGCGATGAGCAACGCGTTGTCGGCCAGCGACGAAAAGAACTGCGCGGCCATGATCCAGTAAAAGCCTTTTTTCATTATCTCGATCGCAGTTGCATCACGGGTGTCGCCGGTCGCGCGGGCGGCCCTGCTTGTCTCCCCCAGCCTGTTGCTCGCTGCCGCCAGGCTGCGGCTTTCGAGAAAAACGGAGTGCCCCGAAATTTTTTCGATCCCCACGGGGCGGCTGCGCTAAGTTGCAGGTCTGGGGGCGGTTTATAGCACAGCGGTCGAGCCAGGATTTCTGCGCAAACTACACTGCGCTTCCACCTCCCGCACACCCCCTGCACGCCTCCTGGTCACCACCTGCACGACCCCATCACGAGCACGGCAACGCCCTGCGCCCCCCATGCCACGCCCCATTCAAGCCACCATCCACCCCGAGGCCCTGACCCATAACCTGGCGCGCGCGCGGCTGGCGGCGCCGCAGGCGAAGGTGTGGGCGGTGGTGAAGGCCAATGCCTATGGGCATGGCATCGAGCGCGCGTTCGCGGCCTTGCGCGCGGCCGACGGCTTTGCCCTGCTCGACCTGGCCGAGGCCGAAGCCCTGCGCGCCCTGGGCTGGGGCGGGCCCATCCTGCTGCTGGAGGGCTGCTTCGGCGCGGACGACCTGCAGCTTTGCGAGCGCCTCAACCTGTGGCATGTGGTGCACGACGCGGCCCAGCTCAACTGGCTGGCGGCTCGGCGCAAACCCCGCGCGCACCGCGTGTATCTCAAGATGAACACGGGCATGAACCGGCTGGGCTTCACGCCCGCGCAGTACCGCGCCGCGTGGGAGCGGCTGCAGCAATGCCCGGCCGTGGGCGAGATCACCCACATGACCCATTTCGCCACCGCCGACGGCCCGCAAGGCACGGCCGATGCGTTCGACTTGTTCCAGCGCTGCATGGACGACCTGCCGGGCGAGCGCAGCCTGTGCAATTCGGCAGCGTTGTTGCGCCATGGTCATGGGCACCGCCCGGCGGATGGGGTGCTCAAGCTCGCCGCGCATGCCACCCGCACCGCAAGCACCGCACAAGCCACCGAACAAGAAGCGCCCCAAGCCGCCATTCTGGGCGACTGGGTTCGTCCCGGCATCATGCTCTACGGCGGCTCGCCCACCGGCCTGGCGTCCGATGCGAAGGCCTGGGATCTGCACCCGGCCATGAGCCTCGACACCCGCATCGTCGGCGTGCAGCAGATTCCCGCCGGTGCCAGCGTGGGCTACGGCGCCGCCTTCACCTCCGAGCAGCCGATGCGCATCGGCGTGGCCGCCGTGGGCTATGCCGACGGCTACCCGCGCCATGCGCCCACCGGCACTCCCATCGTGGTGGACGGCATCCGCACCCGCATCGTCGGCCGCGTGTCGATGGACATGGTCACCGTGGACCTCGACCCCGTGCGCGCCGCCGGCCGCGCCGCCGACGTCGGCAGCCCGGTGCTGTGCTGGGGCCGCCACAACGGCATCGAGTTGCCCATCGACGAAGTCGCCGCCGCCGCTGGAACCCTGGGCTACGAATTGATGTGCGCCCTGGCCTTGCGCGTACCCGTGCAAGTGGAGTGAGGGGCGTGGTCACGCCGCATCATGGCTAAACCCCAAACCGTCTACGTCTGCTCCGAATGCGGCGGCAAGAGCGCCAAGTGGCAGGGCCGCTGCCCGCATTGCGAGGTCTGGAACACGCTGGTGGAAACGGTGGAGAGCGCGGCGTCCGGCCCCCGCCCCGGCGCGCGGCATGGCGCGGCGGCAGCGCAGTTCGCCGCGCGCGGCGTGCTGGCCGCCCCCAGCGGGCCCATTCTGCTCACCGAGGTGCAGGCCGAGCGCCATCGCCACCAGCCCAGCGGCATCGATGAACTCGACCGCGTGCTCGGCGGCGGCCTCGTGCCCGGCGGCGTGCTGCTGCTGGGCGGCGACCCGGGCATCGGCAAGTCCACGCTGCTGCTGCAGGTTCTCGCGGGGCTGGCGACCACCTTGCCGGTGCTCTATATCAGTGGCGAAGAATCCGCCGCGCAAGTCGCGCTGCGGGCGCAGCGCCTGGGGCTGAAAGACGCCCCGGTGCGACTGATGGCCGAAACGCAGTTGGAGGTCATGCTCGACACCCTGGCGAATGAACGTCCCGCCGTGGCGGTGATTGACTCCATCCAGACCGTCTACACCGAGGCCTTGTCATCCGCCCCCGGCTCCGTCTCGCAGGTGCGTGAATGCGCGGCGCAGCTCGCCCGCGCCGCCAAAACCAGCGGCATCACCCTGGTGCTCGTCGGCCATGTCACCAAGGAAGGCGCGCTCGCCGGGCCGCGCGTGCTGGAGCACATGGTCGATACCGTGCTGTATTTCGAGGGCGACGCGCAGTCGCGCTTCCGCCTCATCCGCGCCATCAAAAACCGCTTCGGCGCGGTGAACGAACTCGGCGTGTTCGCCATGACCGAGCATGGTCTCAAAGGCGTGTCCAACCCCTCGGCCATCTTTCTCTCCACCCATGCCGAACCCGTGCCCGGCACCTGCGTGCTCGCCACGCTGGAAGGCACGCGCCCACTGCTGGTGGAAGTGCAGGCGCTGGTGGACAGCGCCGCCGCGCCCAGCCCGAGGCGCCTGTCCGTCGGCCTGGACGCCGCGCGCCTGGCCATGCTGCTCGCCGTGCTGCACCGCCACGCCGGCGTGGCCAGCGGCGATCAGGACGTGTTCGTCAACGCCGTGGGTGGCGTGCGCATCACCGAACCCGCCGCCGACCTCGCCGTGCTGCTCGCCATCCAGAGTTCGCTACGCAACCGCCCCCTGCCCCGCGGCCTGCTCGCCTTCGGCGAAGTGGGCCTGGCCGGCGAAATCCGCCCCGCCCCCCGCGGCCAGGAACGCCTGCGCGAAGCCGCCAAGCTCGGCTTCTCCATCGCCATCATCCCGGCAGCGAATGCACCCAAGGGCGCGGGCAGACAGTTCGAGGGGCTGGAACTGCACCCGGTGTCGCGCATCGATGAGGCGCTGGAGGTGGTGCGGGGGTTGCAGGGGTAACAACGCGGCAGCTCCCAAAAGCGCTTCGTACCGAGTTCGGCAGGTGCTCCTTGCCATCGGGAAACTAGAGGGCTTTCACCATGAGCGTTGACCATTACACCTATCGCGTCACTTGGTCGCCGGAGGATGGCGTGCATGTCGGCTTGTGCGCCGAGTTTCCTTCCCTCTCCTGGCTGGCTTCGACGCCCGAAGCGGCCTTGAAAGGGATTCGGCAAGTTGTGGCCGAAGCCGTGGCCGATCTGCCAGCCAGCGGCGAAGACATTCCAGCTCCGCTTGCCGAGAAGCATGACAGCGGCGAGTTCCGGGTTCGCATTCCGCCGGAAGTTCACCGCGCCTTGGCCTTGCAAGCTGCTGAACAGCACGTCAGCCTGAACCGCCTCGCCAGCGCGAAACTGGCGGCTTAAAGACTTTGGCTTGGTTGGACGCCTTGGTGCACAGATACGGCGTCGTCCCGCTGTGGATTCAAGCTCGAACCCATCCCGGCTACAGCAGCCCCGCTGCGACATACGCGGCCAATCCCAACAAGCAGAGCGCCACCAAACCATCAAGGATGCGCCAGACGGCGGTCGAGGTCACCCAGGCGCGCGCCCTGCTTGCGCCCCAGACCAGTAGGCTGAACCACAGTGCGGAAGCCAGTACAGCACCGAGCGTGAATGCCGGGCGCTGCGGCGCTGGCAATGCGGCACCCACCGTACCCAGAATGAGCAAGGTGTCGAGCCACGCCACCGGATTGAGCAGGGAAGCAGCGAGCAGTTCCGGCCAACCATTGCCGCGCGGGGCTGTGCGTTCTGCAGGTTCAGTGGCTTGCCACTTCGCCACCTCGGCATCGCCACGCAACGCGGCGCGTGCCGCGCGCTGGCCGTGCCATGACATGACGACCACGCCAATCCATAGCACCGTGTGTTGCCGTGTGGGAGATTGCTGCAGCATGGCCGACACACCCACCATGCCGATAGTGATGAGCAGTGCGTCGCTAAAGGCACCGATGGCGACCAGCCCGGGCGGCCAGCGTCCGGCCAGGGCCATGAGGAGAACAACGATGTCTTTCGGACCGGGATAGATGAAAACGCCCAGGCCAAGGAGCAGGCCTTGCGACAAGGCGGAGGTTGTGGTCATGGTGCATGCCGACAACCTCCGAAGCTGGACCGGCTCAGGTCAGAAACAAGGAAATCATAGCCACGGCGCGTGATGATTCCAATGCGCCCCTGTCATTGCGTCCCCTTGCTGCACTCCCACTGGCTTTCAAAATCGAAAGAGAGTTGCAGGTGGTGCCTGATGGACAACAGATGGATTGTCGAGTCGATGCGGACGTAAAGCAGCAGGTAGTGAGGAAGGATGTATTCGCGCAGCTCGCCGTCCTTTGCAATGGCCTCGAGTTTGCGGTGCAAACTGTCGATGCCGTTGCTGGCTTCGACGGAGCGGGTTGGGCGGTCAAAGAACCGCCTGCCCATGCCGGGAAAGCGTTCCAGGTTCGGGATCACGGTGTCGGTCAGTTCGATCAGCAGGGCATCGAATGCCTGGAGCGCATCAGCCTCCAGCAAGAAGCGCTCGACCTCTTTGAGATTGCCCTCGAAGTTCGCCGTGAGCTTGACGCGGTGCTTGTTTGCCATGTTGCCCCGACGACTCAGCCGCTGGCCTTCGCGGCGCGGCGGCGCTTGAGTGCGGTCAAGGCACTGCGCGCGTCTTTCACCTTGCCAGCGCCGACATCATCCAGGCCTTTTGCTGCATCGCTGATGACGAGGAGATGGATGCGCTCGCGCTCCAGTTGGTGGTAGTAATCCAGCCGTTCGGAGTCGATGATGGCGACATAGCTCTCGCCGTTTTTGGTGATGATTTTTTCAGCGCCAGCCTTGACCTGCTCAACCAGATCGGACAAATGGGTACGGGCCTGCGTGAGAGGCACGACATCGCTTGCAGAGAATGCCATAACAGCCTCCAGTGGATTCATAACGTACAGAATACCGTGCACTATACGCGCGGTCATTGGCATTGAACATGCGAGGCGGAGGCTACCCAGCCTGTCCGAACCAGCAGGCGAAAGCCAACACGGCGCCGAGCGTGAAGCCGGACTCCGCCCTGTTGACATTCAGCCCCGAAGCTTGCCCTGGATGTGCAAGGTGACGAGCCACGCCGCTGATGACTGCCGTTCCCCGTTGAGGCACCTTGTTCGCGCTCTGACGTCAAGAGGCTGCAGGGAAGAGCCGGACGGAAGCCTGAATGGGAGCCTTGACGCGGGACCCCCTGGCCCGACGCCAAGCCGGTGGCGCCTCAGTTGCACCCCGTGGCCATCGCCCCCAGGCCGGAGCCCACCGCCGCTGCCGCGACGCGGCCGTTGCCGTGGCCGACCATGGAGCCGATCAAGCCGCCAGCCACGGCCCCGAGCGCCTGGTTGACGCTGGGGCCGCCCGGGCAGTTCTGCGTGGCGATGGCGCCGATGCCGGCACCGGCTGCGGCGGCTGCGACCCGTCCGTTGCCATTGCCGATGGCCGAGCCTGCCAAGCCTCCGGCCACGGCCCCCAGCGCGGGGTTGATGGCCGGGGCGGCGTAGCTCGGAGCCGGCGCGTAACTGGGCGCGGGCGCATAGACGGGCGCCTGGTTGTTGTAGCCGTAAGCGGGTGCCGGTTGTGCCGCATAGGCGGGTTGTTGGGCATAACTCGGCTGCTGCCCATAGACCGGCGGGGGGGCGTAGGCGGGCTGCGGGGCGTAGCCATAGCCGGGCTGGGCGGGGTATTGGGCGCAGCCGGCAAGAGCGGCGAAAGCCGGCAGCATGATGGTCAGGGCCAATGAACGGACACGCATCGCAGTTCTCCTTCCTCTGAGTGTTGATTATCGTATTCAACGAACCAGCACGAATTTTGCGGACAGCTGACGCGAACGGATGTCGCGGTTGTGACGCCGGACATGAATCTGCCTACACTTCGGCAACCGCGGCGCATGCCGCCAAGCTCGCACGGCGCATGGCGAGCCTTCATCCACGCAGCCGGTGCGGCCACGACCGCAAACCGCCGGCCAACACCCAGGAGATTCGGATGCAAGACGCACTAGGAGCCCTGTTGATTGCCATTGGCCGCGTGTTGATGGCCGCTGTTTTCATCCACGCCGGCCTGTCGAAAATCGACGGCTACGCCCAGACCGCCGGCTTCATGCAGTCGCACGGGGTGCCGGGCGGGCTGCTGCCGCTGGTCATCCTGCTGGAACTGGGCGGCGGCATCGCCCTGGCGCTTGGCCTGTTCACCCGTTTCATGGCTGCGGCGCTGGCGCTGTTTTCCATTGCGGCAATCCTGATCTTCGTGCTGCCGCCGGCCGGGCGCATGGGTGTGATCGTGATGTACGCCGAAATCGCCATGGTCGGCGGGCTGGTTCACTACGCGGTGCGCGGCGGTGGCGGGCTCAGCATCGACCAACTGCGGCAGACCAAAAAAAGGCGGCGTTCGAGCGGCTTCGGGTATTGAGCGCAGGCACCGCCCGTGGCTGGGCGCAAGACGCTCTCAAGGAAACGCAGGGCCGTCCCGAGTTTCCTTGACTCCCTCGGGGGGAGTCCGCTTGCGGACTGCAGGGGCGCTCATGAGCAAACGTCGGGCCGCCCCGGGTTTTCTCATCCCGCTCGGGGGGGCTGCTCTCAACCCAACTTGGGCGTGCAGCAGGTGGGCCAGGCCCGTGGCCAGTCGCGTCAAGCCCCTGCCAGCGCCCAATCGCCCGACTCGCTCGCGGCCTGGGTTTCGGCCAATTGCGGGGTGTGCGACACCAGGCGGGCAGGCTCGCCCTCGCCACCGGCCTTGACCAACAGAATCTGCCGGTGAAAACGCACCACCCCGGGCCGGTGCGCCACGCTCACCAGAGTGGTATGCGGCAACTCGCGCTGCAGCAACTCGTACATGGCGGCTTCGGTGGGTGGGTCGAGCGCGCTGGTGGCTTCGTCCAGGAACAGCCAGTCGGGCGCGGCCAGCAAGGCGCGGGCAATCGCCAGGCGCTGTTGCTCGCCGGGTGAGAGGCGCTGCATCCAGGTGTCGGCTTGGTCGATGGACGCGAACAGATAGGGCACGCGGGCCTGGGTCAGCACCACTTGCAAACGGGCATCGTCAAACTGCTCTGTCGGCATGGGATAAGTGAGCGCCTGGCGCAGCGTGCCGATGGGCAGATACGGCTTTTGCGGCAGGAACAGGCTGCGCCCTGCTGGCAGGCGGTAATGCGTGCCTTCGGCATACGGCCAGATGCCGGCGAGCCAGCGCACCAGGGTGCTCTTGCCCAGGCCCGAGGGGCCGACGAACAGGGTGTGCTGCATGGGCTGGATGCGCTGGCCGTCGGCCTGGAGCAGCAGCCGGCCGTCGGGCGTGGCGACGCGCAGATCGCCGAGCTCGATGGCGAGCGCGGCTCCGCCGCTGCTGCCGCCACTGCCGGGGCCTTGCGGCAGCAGCCCGCCGGCCGCAGGCGCTCCGGGCAACTGCCCATCCATCAAATCTGAAATCGGCACATGGCGCACCGCCTCGACCGACTGCACGAAGGTGTAGAGCCGCTCGACCGTGGCGCGCCAGTCGACGATGCGGCCATACGCGTCGATGAACCATGACAAGGCGCCCTGCACCTGGCCGAAGGCACTGGCGGTTTGCGTCAGCCCGCCAAGCTGGATCTGCCCGGCAAAGTAACGCGGAGCGGCCACCAGGATGGGGAAGATGATGGCGAGCTGGCCGTAGAACGAGCTGTACCAGGTGAACAACTTCTGCCGCTTCATGATGCCCCACCAGTTGCTCCACACATTGGCGAAGCGGCTGTTGTGGCCTTCCATCTCGCGGTCTTCGCCGCGGTAGAGGGCGATGCCCTCGTTGTGTTCGCGCGTGCGCGCCAGGCCGAAGCGGAAGTCGGCCTCGTAGCGCTGCTGGTTGAAGTTCAGTTTGATGAGCGGCTTGCCCACCTTGTGCGCGAAATAGCTGCCGATGCCGGCGTAGGCGATGGCGACCCACACCATGTAGCCGGGAATGCTGTAGCCCAGAAGCGTGAAAGCGCCCGACAAGGTCCACAAGATGGTGAGGAAGGACAGCAGCGTGACCAGGGACGAGATGAAGCCAAAGAACAGGCTGAGCGAATCGTTGACGAAGCTGCGAATGTCATCGGCAATCCGCTGGTCGGGGTTGTCGGAGTTGCCCTGGCGCAGCGACATGCGGTAATGCGCACCGCCCACCAGCCAGTCTTTCAGGAACACCTCGGTGACCCAGCGCCGCCAGCGGATCTGCAGCATTTGCAGGAAGTATTGCGAATACACCGCCAGCACGATGTAGAGCAGCGCATAGCCGCTGAAGACCAGCAGCAGGTGCTTGAAGTCCGGAAAATTCTTGGCCTGAATCGAGTTGTAGAACGCCGCATTCCAGAAGTTCAGCCGCACGTTCACCCAGACGAGGGCCAGGTTCATCGCCAGGATGACGAGCAGCAGTGCCCAGCCCTTTTTCTTGTCGTCGGAGACCCAATAGGGCTTGGCGAGCTGGATGAAATCACGGAACGCGAAACGGTAGGGCTTGGGCTGGGTGTCGGACATGGTGGCCATGGCGGCAAGGAATGGGGAACAGCGAGCGTCCCGACGCGGCGCGCGGGCAGAAAAATCGTCCACAGCATAGCCACAGGTGCTGAAGTCTGTCTGAATCCGGGTCTGCGCTGGGGCTGCTCCTGCGTCAGCTCGGACGCCTGCCTGGGAGTTGCTCGCCTGGCCAAGCGCCAGGGCGCCGACAGGCTCCTAGAATGATCCGTTCGACCCGACTATCCCTGGAGACTTTGCATCATGGCCCTGCCCACATCCATGTCCGACCGCGACGGCAAAATCTGGATGGACGGCCAGCTCGTCGAATGGCGCGACGCCAAAATTCACGTGCTGACCCACACCCTGCATTACGGCTGCGGCGCTTTCGAAGGCGTGCGCGCCTACAAGACCGACAAGGGCACGGCCATCTTCCGCCTGCGCGACCACACCGAGCGCCTGTTCAACAGCGCCAAGATTTTGCGCATGGAGATCCCCTTCACCCTCGAGCAGGCGATGCAGGCGCAGCTCGACGTGGTGCGGCTCAACGGCTTCGACTCCTGCTACATCCGCCCCCTCACCTGGATTGGCGACAAGAAGCTGGGGGTCTCGCCGCGCGGCAACACCATTCACCTGATGGTCGCCGCCTGGCCCTGGGGCGCGTATCTCGGCGAAGAGGGCCTCAAGCGCGGCATCCGCGTCAAGACCAGCAGTTTCACCCGCCATCATGTGAACATCACCATGTGCAATGCCAAGGCGGTGAGCAATTACACCAACTCCATCATGGCGAACATGGAAGTGACCGCCGATGGCTACGACGAGGCACTGCTGCTCGACCCGCAAGGGTTCGTGAGCGAAGGCGCGGGCGAGAATATTTTCGTGGTGCGCGAAGGCGTGCTCTACACCCCGGACCTGTCGTCCGGCGCGCTCAACGGCATCACCCGCAAAACGGTGTTCGCCATTTGCGAAGACCTGGGCCTGACGGTGAAGGAAAAGCGCATCACCCGCGACGAGGTGTATATCTGCGACGAAGCCTTCTTCACCGGGACCGCGGCGGAAGTCACGCCGATTCGCGAACTCGACGGCATCACCCTCGGCCCCGGCCATCGCGGCCCGATCACCGAGCGCATCCAGAACGCCTTCTTCGACATCGTCGGCGGCCGCAACCCGAAGTACGCGGGCTGGCTGTCGGCGGTTTGAGTCGTTGTCCATTCCTGCATGCTGACGTGAAACGATGAAGGTCGGTGAGATACTGCGTCTGCCGCACGAGGCCGGGTGGACATTGGTTGCGACGCGAGGTAGCCACCGACAGTTCAAACATCCAACCCAGCCGGGTCGGGTCACGGTGCCAGGCAAACCTGCCGACGATCTGGCAGCCGGAACTCTGAACAGCATCCTGAAGCAAGCCAACTTGAAAAAGTGAGATCCATCATGCGTTACGCCATCGTGATCGAACCTGCCGACGGCAATTTCTCCGCCTACGTTCCAGACTTGCCGGGATGCGTTGCAACGGGCGCGACGGTTGCTGAGACCGAGCGCGAAATCCGTGAGGCGATTGCCTTTCATCTCGAGGGTTTGCAGCAGGATGGGTTGACCATTCCACCGCCGCAAAGCCAGGTTGAATACGTTGAAATAGCCGCCTGAATTCCACTCTCTCGAAAGCACCCATGAGCGCCATTCCCAAGCCCGACATGCCCGTGGTCGAACTCAAGGCCAAAGACCTGCCCGCTTACTGCCCCAACCCGAACATGCCCATCTGGAGCAGCCACCCGCGCGTGTTCATCGACATCACCCACGGCGAAGCCGCCTGCCCCTACTGCGGCACGCGTTACCGCCTGGCCGAAGGCGAAGTGGCGCACGGGCATTGAGGCGGCGTCCCGCATGACCCGCGTCCTGCTGATCGCCCCACAGTGGATCGGCGACGCGGTGATGGCGCAGCCGCTGGTGGCGCTGCTCGCGGCGCGCGGCGAGCAGGTCACCGCGCTGGGCCTGCCCGGTGTTGCGCCGGTTCTGCGCGCCATGCCGGGTGTGGTGGACGTGATCGAAGCGCCGTTCGCGCATGGCAAGCTCGACTTCCCCGTCCGCCGCCGCCTCGCCGCGCAGTTGCGCGAGCGAGGCTACGAGCGCGCCTACATCCTCGGCAACAACGTCAAGTCGCGGCTGGTGCCATGGCTGGCGCGCATTCCGCAGCGCATCGGTTATCGGGGCGAAGCGCGCGGGCTGCTGCTGACCTACGCCGCGCATGCGCCAGACTCTGCCCATGCGTCCAGCGCCGCGCACCCGGTCGAGCCGCTTGCCATCTCGCCCATTGCCGGCCGCATTCCGCGCGAAGCCGCAGGTAGCAAGCTGGCCAGTGCCGGGCAGGCCGGCGCTTCGCGCAGCGACATGCGGCGCCACTACGCGGCACTTGCAGCCTGCGCTCAGCCTGGCGCCGCCACAGCCGCGGCTGCCTCAGCAGCAGCAACGGGCCCAGCGCCGATTCTCGAACCCACGCTGCACATCGCGGCCAGCATGGCTGACACCGCCCGCCAGCAATTCGGCCTGCCCGAACGCTGGATCGCACTCTGCCCCGGTGCCGAATACGGTCCCGCCAAACAATGGCCGGTGGAGCACTACGCGGCGCTGGCCCGGCTGGCGCAGCAGCAGGGTTACACCGTTGCCGTGCTTGGAGCGCCGCGTGATGCGGCCATGGGTGAGGCCATCGCCACGCAGGCAGCGGGAAGCGTCAACCTCTGCGGCAAAACCCGTGTGGAGCAAGTCATCGCCCTGCTCGCCAGCAGCCAGGGCACGGTCAGCAACGACTCCGGCCTGATGCACGTCGCCGCCGCGCTGGGCTGCGCCACCGTCGGCCTCTACGGCTCCACCGACCCGCGCCACACCCCGCCGGCTGCGCACCGCAGCGCCACCATCTGGCTGCAACTCGACTGCAGCCCCTGCTTCCAGCGCACCTGCCCGCTGGGCCACCTGAACTGCCTGCGCGGCATCACGCCCGAGCAGACATGGGGGCAATTGCGTGGGTTGATGCAGGGGTCGTAGGTCTTCGCCGCAGGCCTTCGCTTGCGCATGGCGGCTGGTGGTTCGAAGCAGCTTGCCGCGAGCATCGGGCTGGCGTGCAAGAACAAAGGGCGAGTGCCGCGGCTGCGGCCCTCGCCCTTTGTTCTTGTTGATCGATCTCTCGCGGACCTTGGTTCCGTTCCGCCAGAGCCCGTTCGAGCTTAGGGCAACACGGAACAAGTCCCTCGTGCGCGTTGCAGCACGGGAACGGATTCAGCGTCGCCTTAGCGCCCGCCGTCGCGCCTGGGGGCGCCGGACGGGCCACGCCGGCCAGCATCGCGGCGGGGTGCGCCGGAACCTGCACCGGCACCATCACGGCGACCGCTGCCATGGGCGTGGCTGGTGGCATCGCTACGGCCATGACCATGACCCGCGACAGCGCCGCGCGATGCGCCTTCGCCACGGCGCTGGCCACCACCGCCACCGGCTGGCTTGCCACCGCCGCCAATGGTGGTGCGACCGACGCGAATGGGCTGCGCACGCTCTTTCGGATCGGGCTCGAAGCCGGTGATGAGCTTGCGGTCGATGGGCTTGCCGATGAGATTCTCGATGTCGCGCAGGAAGCGCAACTCGTCCACGCACACCAGCGAGATGGCCTGGCCTTCGGCGCCTGCGCGGCCAGTACGGCCAATGCGGTGGACGTAGTCCTCGGGCACGTTGGGCAACTCGTAGTTCACCACCATGGGCAACTGGTCGATGTCGATGCCGCGCGCGGCGATGTAGGTGGCCACCAGCACCTGCAGCTTGCCGCTCTTGAACGAGGCCAGCGCGCGGGTGCGTGCGCCCTGGCTCTTGTTGCCGTGAATGGCATCGGCGCCGATGCCGTCGGTGTTGAGCTGTTCGGCCAGGCGGTTGGCGCCATGCTTGGTCCGCATGAACACCAGCACCTGGTACCAGTTGCTTTCGCGGATGAGGTGCGAGAGCAGCTCGCGCTTGCGCTCACGGCCCACCGGGTGCACGGTCTGCTGCACCGTGGCAGCGGTGGCGTTGCGGCGCGCCACTTCGATCACCGCCGGCTTGTTCAGCAGCCCGTTGGCCAGGCCCTTGATCTCGTCGGAGAACGTGGCCGAGAACAGCAGGTTCTGACGCTGCTTGGGCAGCAGGGCGAGGACGCGCTTGATGTCGTGGATGAAGCCCATGTCGAGCATGCGGTCGGCCTCGTCCAACACCAGGGTGTCGATGCCGGAGAGGTTGAGCGAGCGCTGGCCGTGGTGGTCGAGCATGCGGCCGGGCGTGGCGACGACGATGTCCACGCCGCGCTTAAGCGCGTCGAGCTGCGGCTGCATGCCCACGCCGCCGTACATCACCATGCTGCGCAGCTTGAGGTTCTTGCCGTAGTCGCGCACGCTCTCGGCCACTTGCGCGGCGAGTTCACGCGTGGGCACCAGCACCAGCACGCGGGGAATGACGCGGCCCTGGGCGTCGTGCGCCTGCTCGGTCTGGCTCAGGCGATGCAGGATGGGCAGGGTGAAGGCGGCTGTCTTGCCGGTGCCGGTTTGCGCGGCGGCCAGCAAGTCGCCGCCCTTGAGCACCGCGGGAATGGCCTGAGCCTGAATGGGCGTGGGTATGGTGTAGCCCTGCTCGAGCACGGCGCGCAGGATAGGCTCGGCAAGTCCGAGTTGATCAAAGTTCATGGAAGCTTTCGAAGCCGCATGGCGCAAGCCTTGTGCGGCAAGTGTCTTGCAACCGCTCAACCGGGAGGCCGAACACCAGCTTGTTGCAAGACGGAGCCGGAGAGTTCCGGCAGGATGTCAGATCGACAGGGTGCGCAGAACTGGGCAGCACACCGCAGCCGCACACTATAGCAGCGCTGGTCAGGTGCCGTACTGCGGATGACGCTTTGGCGCAACGGCGGTGCCGCGCAAACATCACGGACTGCAGCGTCCCGAACGTCCCAGCCTGCTTATGCTGTGTGTTCGAGCCAACGGTTCAATCCAATCGAGTCAATCCCAACATACGGCACCACCACCATGTCCATCTCCGCCACACTGCAACAACTCGGCATCACCCTGCCGCAAATCGCCACCCCGGCCGCTGCTTATCTGCCTTTCGTGCAGACCGGAAATCTGCTGTTTCTCTCGGGCCACATCAGCAAGCAAAACGGTGCGGTCTGGGCCGGTCAGCTCGGGCGGGAACTCACCACGGCGCAGGGGCGTGAAGCGGCGCATCTCGTGGCCATCGACCTGATGGGCACGCTGCAGGCGGCCACGGGCGATCTTGGGCGCATACGCCGCATCGTCAAGCTCATGGGCCTGGTGAACTCGGTGCCCAGTTTCACCGAGCAGCATCTGGTCATCAACGGCGCGTCGGAACTGCTCGGCCAGGTGTTCGGTGCCAAGGGCCAGCATGCGCGCAGCGCCTTCGGCGTGGCGCAGATTCCGCTGGGTGCGGCGGTGGAAATCGAGTTGATTGCCGAAGTGGATTGAGGCGCGAGTCGCTCACGCCCGACGCGGCGGCCGGCGGCGTTTCAAGCCGCGCGCAGCACGTTGGATTTGACGATCCTGCTTGACCAGGGGCAACGTGCGCCGGTGGTTCACACCGCCCGCAGCCCCGCAGGTTTGAAGCCCGGCCCGGCAACGGACTTGCCCTTGCGGGCGCGCTTGCCGGCGTAGTCCTGCTGCGCGCGCGCCTGCAGGGTCTGGGTCTTGGGCGTGCCGCCACGGCCGGTTCCCAGAATGTCCAACGCGACCCCGGGCAGCAGGGCAACGGCGGCCAGCACGGTTTCCTTCGACTCCAGCGCCATCAACGTGACGCCGCGCCCGCCGCGCGGCAGTTGGCGCAATTCGTCCACGCCGAAGATCAACAGCCGCCCGCTGCTTCCGAGCACGGCGATACGCTCGGCCGCCACCACGACGCCCGCTTCGCCACGGGCCATGCGCAGGGCTTGCGGCGGCAACAGGGTTTCGCCGGCTTCGATGGCGAGGAAGGTTTTGCCGGCCTTCTGCCGGCTGTTCAGGCTTTCGGCCGGGGCGATCAAGCCGTAGCCGGCGCTGCTGGCGAGCAGCAGCGGCGTGTCGGCCGCGCCGGCCCAGTAGTGCGCGGGCGTGGTGCCCGAGGCCAGGTCGATGAAGCTGGTGACGGGTTGGCCGTCGCCGCGGCCACCGGGCAATTGCGCGATGCCGATGCTGTAGGCGCGGCCATCGCTGCCCAGCACCCAGAGGGTGCCGGTGCTGCGGCACTCGAAAGTGGCGAGCAAGGCGTCGCCCGGCTTGAAACCGAGGTTGGCAAGCTCCAGGCCGTGGCCCTTTTGCGTGCGCAGCCAGCCCATTTGCGAGACGATGGCCGTGACGGGTTCATCCGGCACGCGCACGTCCAGCGTGGCCCGGCTCTCGGCCTGAATCAAGGTGCGGCGGGCATCGCCGAACTGCCTGGCATCGGCCTCGATCTCCTTGATGACCTTGCGTGTCAGCGCCCGGTCGTCGGCCAGCAGGGTTTGCAACTCGCCCTGTTCCACCGTGAGCTTGTCGATCTCCTGCTCGATCTTGATGGCTTCCAGCCGCGCGAGTTGGCGCAGGCGGATGTCGAGAATGTCGTCGGCCTGGCGCTCGCTCAAGTTGAAGCGCTGCATCAGCGCGTCCTTGGGCTCGTCGCTTTCGCGGATGATGCGAATGACCTCGTCGATGTTCAGCAGGACGACGCGCCGGCCTTCGAGAATATGCAGGCGCTCCTGCACCTGCTCCAGCCGGTGGCGACTGCGGCGGCGCACGGTGGCCTGGCGGAAAGCGGTCCATTCGCGCAGGATGTCGAGCAGGCTTTTTTGCCGCGGCTTGCCGTCCGCCCCCACCACCACCAGATTGAGCGGCACGCTCTGCTCCAGGCTGGTGGTGGAGAGCAGCACGCTGACCAGTTCGTCCACCGGCACGCGCGAGCTTTTCGGCTCGAACACCAGGCGCACGGCGGCGTCGCGCCCGGACTCGTCGCGCACGCCGTCGAGCACGGCCAGCACGGTCTGCTTGAGCTGTTGCTGCTCCGTGCTGATGGCCTTCTTGCCGGCCTTGGGCTTGGGGTCGGTGAGTTCCTCGATCTCCTGCAGCACGCGCTGCGCGCTGGCGCCCGGCGGCAGCTCGGTGACGATGAGTTGCCATTGCCCGCGCGCCAGTTCTTCAACGCTCCAGCGCGCGCGCACCTTGAGGCTGCCACGCCCGTTGGCATAGGCCTCGCGGATGTCTTGCGGGCTGCTGATGATCTGCCCGGCGGTGGCGAAGTCCGGCCCCGGCACGATGTCGAGCAGTTCGTCCAGCGTGAGGCCGGGCTTGCGCAGCACGGCGACGCAGGCCGCCGCCACTTCGCGCAGGTTGTGCGCCGGAATTTCGGTGGCCAGGCCCACGGCAATGCCGCTGGCGCCGTTGAGCAGAACGAAAGGCAGGCGCGCCGGCAGCAGGCGCGGCTCGATGGTGGAGCCGTCGTAGTTGGGCACGAAGTCCACCGTGCCCATGTCCACTTCGTCGAGCAGCAGCCGGGCGATGGGCGTGAGCCGCGCCTCGGTGTAGCGCATGGCGGCGGCGCCGTCGCCGTCGCGGCTGCCGAAGTTGCCCTGGCCGTCGATCAGCGGGTAGCGCTGGGCGAAGTCCTGCGCCAGGCGCACCAGGGCGTCGTAGGCGGCCTGGTCGCTGTGCGGGTGGAACTTGCCGAGCACGTCGCCCACCACGCGGGCGGACTTCACCGGCTTGGCGCCCGAGGCCAGGCCCATGCGATCCATCGCGTACAGCAAGCGGCGCTGCACGGGCTTCAAGCCGTCGCAAACGTCCGGCAGGGCGCGGCCCTTGACCACGGAGATGGCGTAGTCGAGATAGGCCCGGCGCGCGTAGTCGGCCAGCGAGGGGTTGTCGGCGTCAGCCACGTCCAGGGATGCGGGCGGGTCGGCAGGCGGGGTCGAGAACAGATCAGGCGTGGGGTCGGCGGGTGTGGTCATGAGGCGGGGATGAAAACAGCAAGCATGGGGCCGCGAAGGACGTGAAGAAAAACACACGAAGCAAGACGAAGATCGAACGCTGGGCGCCGCGCATTCGGGCGCGCAGCGCCTGCCCTAAACATCCACCTCGATCTGATCACCATAGGCCTCCATCAGGTTGCGCCGGGCCTGGGCTTCGCCCTTGCCCATGAGCTGCACGAACAGCTCGGTGGTGGCGGTCTCGCCGACCCGGCCGAGGTGCACGGGCATGAGGCGGCGGGTGTCGGGGTTGAGGGTGGTTTCCCAAAGCTGCTCGGCGCTCATCTCGCCCAGTCCCTTGAAGCGCGACACGCTCCAGGCGCCTTCGCGCACGCCGTCCTTGCGCAGGCGGTCGAGGATGGCGGTGAGCTCGCCTTCGTCCAGCGCATACAGCTTGGTTGCCGGTTTTTTGCCGCGCGCCGGTGCGTCCACGCGGAACAGCGGCGGCCGCGCCACATGCACGTGGCCACGGGCGACGAGCTGCGGAAAGTGGCGGAAGAACAGCGTGAGCAGCAGCACCTGGATGTGCGAGCCGTCCACGTCGGCATCGCTCAGGATGCAGACCTTGCCGTAGCGCAGCTGGGCGAAGTCGACGGCGTCGTTCGGCCCATGCGGGTCGAGCCCGATGGCCACGGCGATGTCGTGAATTTCCTGGTTGGCGAACAGCCGGTCGCGCTCCACCTCCCAGGCGTTGAGCACCTTGCCGCGCAGCGGCAGCACCGCCTGGAATTCCTTGTCGCGCCCCATCTTGGCCGAGCCTCCGGCCGAGTCGCCCTCCACCAGGAACACCTCGTTGCGCGCCACGTCGCGGCTTTCGCAATCGGTCAATTTGCCCGGCAGCACGGCCATGCCCGAACCCTTGCGCTTCTCCACTTTCTGCGCCGCGCGCTGGCGGCTCTGCGCCTGGGCAATCACCAGCTCCGCAAGCGCCTTGCCCTGCTCGACATGCTGGCTCATCCACAGCTCCAGCGCCGGGCGCACGAAGCCGGACACCAGGCGCACCGCATCGCGGCTGTTCAGGCGCTCTTTCATCTGGCCCTGGAACTGCGGGTCCAGCACCTTGGCCGAGAGCACGAAGGAAGCGCGCGAGAACACGTCTTCCGGCAGCAGCTTCACGCCCTTGGGGCAGAGCGCATGCAGTTCGATGAAACCCTTCACCGCCTGGAACAGGCCTTCGCGCAAGCCCGACTCATGCGTGCCGCCGGCAGGCGTGGGAATGAGGTTGACGTAGGACTCGCGCAGCACATTGCCTTCGCTGCTGAACGCCACGCACCACGCCGCGCCCTCGCCCGCCGCGAAGCCTTCGGTCTGGCTGCCGGCCTGGCCTTCGCCTTCGAACTCGACCAGCACCGGCGTGTCGCCCAGGGCCTCGTGCAGGTAGCCGCGCAGGCCTTCATCAAAACGCCAGGTCTGCGTCTCGCCGGTCTTCTCCTGCAGCAGACTCACCTCCAGGCCCGGCAGCAGCACGGCCTTGCTGCGCAGCAGGTGCAGCAGCTCGGACTGGGGCAACTGCACGCCGTCGAAATACTTGGCGTCCGGCCACGTCCGCACGCGGGTGCCGGTCTTCCATTCACCGCGCGTCAGCGGCCGCGTCCGCAGGGGCTCGACCGGAGCGCCGTGGGCAAAGGCGAGCGTGGCCGCCTGGCCGTCGCGGTGCACTTCGACTTCAAGGCGGGTGGCCAGCGCATTGGTCACGCTCACGCCCACGCCGTGCAGGCCGCCGGAGAAGCGGTAGGCGGCACCGGCGTCGAGTTTGTCGAACTTGCCACCGGCATGCAGCCGGGTGAAGACCAGTTCCACCACCGGCACGCCCTCCTCGGGATGCAGGCCGATGGGAATGCCGCGGCCGTCGTCCTGCACGCTGGTGCTGCCGTCCGCATGCTGCGTCAGGGTGATGTGTCGGGCATGGCCCGCCAGGGCTTCATCGGCGCTGTTGTCGATGACCTCCTGGATGACGTGCAGCGGGTTGACCGTGGAGGTGTACATGCCCGGCCGCTGCTGCACCGGCTCCAGGCCCTTGAGCACGCGGATGGAGGCTTCGCTGTAGGCCGGAGGGGTTCGGGTTGCCATGGGGATTGTGGATCAGACGAGGACATTGTGGACAAGCGTCAGGGGGTGTCCGGCTGGCCCTGTCGGTTGCGTTGGTGCAAAAAACTTATCCCCACCAGATGGGGATAGAGCACCTGGCCGGAAGCCGAAAACCTTGATTCCATGCGGCTCGGCTCGGGCCTGCCCAAAAATTCAGCAGCGAGGCGGCCGGCTGAAAAGACGTTAACAAGACTTGACAAGACCAGGCCGAGCCTATCTCGATGAGTTCAAGCGCCGGAATTCTAAGAGCCACGCCTGGCGGCCTGCCCGACTTGGGTTGGGTGGAGGTTGGTGGGCGGCAAAGCCGGGCCGGGCCGATTCTGCTTGAATGTCGCGACTCACTTCCCGCGCCACACACCCATGACTCTGCCTTCCCACCATCCTGGCCTCGACGCAGCCGATGCGCGACACGCGCAACTCGCGCCTTCGCCCTGGGTGCTGCGCTTTGCACCGCTCATCGCACCCGCCGCCTCGGTGCTCGACGTGGCCTGCGGCGGTGGCCGCCATGTGCGCCTGCTGGCCGAGCGCGGCCATGCGGTGCACGCGGTGGATCGCGATGCCCAGGCCGTGGCGCCGCTGCATGCCATCGCCCAGGTCCGTGTGGCGGACCTGGAAGCGGGTGACTGGCCCTATGCGACGCAGACCTTCGGCGGCGTGATCGTCGCCAACTACCTGTGGCGGGCGCTGCTGCCGCAGATCGTGGCGGCCGTGGCTCCGGGGGGGGTGCTCATCTACGAGACCTTCGCACTCGGCAATGCCAGCGTGGGCAAACCCAGCAACCCGGACTTCCTGCTGCGCCCCGGCGAGTTGCTGGACCTGGTGCGCCCTGCCCTGCGTGTGGTGGCCTATGAGGACGGCTATGTCGATGCGCCCAAACCCGCCTTCGTCCAGCGGGTGTGCGCGGTGCGCGAGCCCGCGCCACCACACCATGCCGAGGCAGGCGCTGCGGCGCTTCCCGCCAAGTACAATCTGTAGGTTTCATCTCCAGCGTGGCATGAACCCCGCATGAACCCAATCACCGGCAGTATCGTGGCCCTGGTCACACCCATGGGTGATGACGGCAGCGTCGATTTCGACGCCCTGCGCAAGCTCATCGACTGGCACATCGCCGAAGGCACCGATTGCATCGGCGTGGTCGGCACCACCGGCGAATCGCCCACGGTCAGCGTGAAAGAGCAGCGCGACATCATTCGCGTGGCCGTCGAACACGCCGCGGGGCGCGTGCCCATCATGGCCGGGGCCGGGGCCAATTCCACGGCCGAGGCCATCGAGCTGACGCGCTTCTGCGAGGACGTCGGCGCCGACTGCACGCTGCAGGTCGTGCCCTACTACAACAAGCCGACGCAGGAGGGCATCTACCGCCACTTCCGCGCCATCGCCGAAGCCGTGGACATCCCCATGGTGCTGTACAACGTGCCCGGCCGCACCGTCGCCGACATGCTGGCCGAGACCGTGCTGCGCCTGGCCGAGGTGCCGAACATCGTCGGCATCAAGGAAGCCACCGGCAATATCGACCGTGCGCTGCAAATCCTGCGCAAGCGCCCCCAAGGCTTTGCCGTGTACTCGGGCGACGACCCCACCGCCGTGGCGCTCATGCTGCTGGGCGGCCAGGGCAACGTCAGCGTCACGGCCAACGTCGCCCCACGGTCGATGCACGCGTTGTGCATGGCCGCCATCGCCGGCCATGCCAGCGAGGCGGCGCAACTGCACTTCAAGCTCATGGAACTGAACCGTTTGCTGTTCATCGAACCCAACCCCATTCCCGTCAAGTGGGCACTCGCCGCCATGGGAAAAATGGGTGGCAGCTTGCGCCTGCCGCTCACGCCGCTGTCCAGCCATCAAGATGCCCTTCGTGCTGCCTTGGCCGACCTGGGCATCCCCGTCCACCACTGAAACGTCCACCATGCGTCGCACCCCTGTCCTGCATTTGTCCGCTCTCGCCCTGGCCCTGGCCTCGCTAGGTGGCTGTTCCTCGCTCAACACCGTCGTCACGGGCAAGAGTGTCGATTACGAAAGCGCCAAAGCCGGCCCCGACCTCGTGGTGCCGCCCGACCTCACGCAACTGGCGCGCGAGCAACGCTACACCATGCCCGAGGGCGGCACCAAGACCGGACCGGTGAGCGCCCTGGCCTACCAGAACGTCACCACGCAGCAAGCGCAAGTCGTCCAGAGCAATGCCGTGCTGCCGCAGTACCCGGGCATGCGCATCGAGCAGGCTGGCGGCCAGCGCTGGCTGGTGGTGGATACACCGCCCGACAAGCTGTGGGATACGGTGAAGGAGTTCTGGCAGCAAAACGGCTTCTACCTCACCAAGGCCGATGCGACCACCGGCGAGATGGAAACCGACTGGGCCGAGAACCGCGCCAAGCTGCCGCAAGATTTCATTCGCAAATACCTCGGCAAGGTGTTCGACAGCATGTATGACACCGGCGAGCGCGACCGCTTCCGCACGGTGTTCGAACGCACGCCGGATGGCAAGGGCACCGAGATTTTCATCACCCACCAGACCATGGTGGAGGTCTACACCAACCAGGACAAGACCCAGACCACCTGGCAGCCCGGCACGCCCGACCCGACACTGGACACCGTGTTCCTGCGCAAACTCATGGTGCGTCTGGGCATGAATGAAGCCCAGGCCAAGGCCGCCGTGGCTGACGTAACGACTCCCGCAACAGCCCTGCATGCCAGCCTGATCGACAACGGGCGCGCCCTGCAGGTGCAGGACGGCTTCGACGAAGCCTGGCGCAAGGTGGGGCTGGCCATCAACACGGCCGGGTTCACGGTGACCGACCGCAATCGCACGGCTGGCGCGTATGACATTCGTTACGTCAATCCGGCGGAGGCCTTGAAGGCCGAAGAGAACAAGGGCGGTTTCCTCAGCAAGCTGTTCGGTGGCGACAAGACCGTCGTCAAGCCCGAGGACTTCCGCATCCTGGTGCAGCCCGCGGGCTCGGTGTCACAAGTCAGCGTGCAGGCGGTGAAGGCCAGCGCCGGCAGCCAGCAGTCCGCGCAGAACATTCTCAAGGTGTTGCAGCAGCAATTGCAGTAACCGGTGCCGTGAATGGCGCGCCGGTCGTGGCGCCTGGCTCCCGACAAAACACGCTGTGTCGCCAGCCCTGCATCACATCCGGGACAAGATCAAACCTGGTAGCTGCGCAAACGTAGCGACATGCTCTGCAGCGCCGCAATGCCGCTTTGCTCGGCGCGCTGGCACCAGTCCTGCAGGTGCAGGCGCACTTGCTCGGCAGAGGCCGAGGACTGCTCCCAAACCGCCTTGAGGTCTTCGCGCATGTGCAGGAGCTTGTCGATCACCGGGCTGTTCTGTGCAGCGGCGTCAACCACGGCGAGCGACTTCGCATCCAGGGTCTCGCGTTCGCGCGTGACGAGTTTGCGCGCGGCGCGCAGCGCCGCCCATTGCCCGCGCGAACCTGCGCCCTGCGAGCGGATACCGGCCTGGGCACGCAGCAGTTCGGCGTGCATCGCGCGCTTGATCTCGCGGGCGTAGCGTGCCATCAGGTCGTAACGGTTGGTGATGACGGTCTGCACCAGCGCCAGATCCACATGCGGCCGCAGCGCGCCGATTTTCGCCTGGGGCGGCAGCTTGCGTGCCTTGGCCAGGCCGAACCAGGTGAGCAGGCGGATATAGGCCCAGCCGATGTCGAACTCCCACCATTTGAGCGAGAGTTTGGCCGAGGTCGGATAGGTGTGATGGTTGTTGTGCAGTTCCTCGCCACCGATGAGGATGCCCCAGGGGAAGACGTTGTGGCTGTTGTCGCGGCTGGCGTAGTTGCGGTAACCCCACCAGTGGCCGAGGCCGTTGATGACGCCCGCGGCCCAGATCGGAATCCACAGCATCTGCACCGCCCAGATGGTGCCGCCGATGGCGCCGAACATGAGGACGTTGGCAATGAGGGTGATGCCCACGCCTTGCCAGGCAAAGCGCGAATAGACGTTGCGCTCCAGCCAGTCGTCGGGCGTGCCACGGCCGAATTTGGCCAGGGTTTCCTGGTTTTTCGACTCGGCCCGGTACAACTCCGAGCCGCGCAACAGCACGGTGGAAATGCCGCGTGCGACGGGGCTGTGCGGGTCGTCCACGGTTTCGCATTTGGCGTGGTGCTTGCGGTGGATGGCGACCCATTCCTTGGTCACCATGCCGGTGGTGAGCCAGAGCCAGAGGCGGAAGAAATGCATCACCGCCGGGTGCAGTTCCAGGGCGCGGTGGGCCTGCGAGCGGTGCAGGAACACGGTGACGGCGATGATGGTGATGTGGGTCACCACCAGGGTGTAGAGCACTATCTGCCAGGCGCTTGCATGCAACACGCCATGCCCCGCCCAATTCAGGAAACCATTCAACATTGTTCTTGCAATCCGTAAGACTTCAAACGTGAGGGTCGGCTCACAAAGCCGCGGCACGGACTCGCGAGATGAAGCTGTGCGCGCCGTTATCCAACCTTCTTATTTTAGAGCCTAGACTGACCCGTCACGGAACAAGGCCATGCGCCTGAACCGAGCGGCGCTCCGGTGTGAAACCGCGCTGCAATGCCAGCGAAGCAGCCGATGGTTGGCAGCGCACGCGGCAGGGGTTCAAGCGCGTTGCATCACCGCGGCAAAAAAACCGTCGGTACCGTGCCGGTGTGGGAACAATTCCAGCATCGGGTTGTCCGTTGCCGGCTCGAAGCTCACTTGCTGGTGGGCCAGCGTTTCGGCTGCGTTGTGGAGCGTGAAGTCGGCCCGCTCACGCAGGAATTGCGCCACGATCTCCCGGTTCTCGGCCGGCAACAGGCTGCAGGTGGCATAGACCAGGCGCCCGCCGGGTTTGAGCAGCGTGGCCGCCGATTTCAGAATGGACGCCTGCTGCGCCGCCAGCTTGGACACGTCGGCTTCGTTCAGGCGCCATTTCAAGTCGGGGTTGCGGCGCAGGGTTCCCGTGCCGGTGCAGGGAGCGTCCACCAGCACGCGGTCGAGTTTCCCGGCCAGGCGCTGGATGCGGTCGTCGCGCTCATGGGCAATGACCACCGGATACACGTTCGACAGGCCGCTGCGCGCCAGGCGCGGGCGCAGTTTGTCGAGGCGGTGCTCGGCCACGTCGAAGGCATAGAGCCGGCCGGTGTTGCGCATCATCGCGCCCAACGCCAGGGTCTTGCCGCCGGCGCCGGCGCAGAAGTCAGCCACCATCTCGCCGCGCCGGGGTGCGAGCAGCAGCGCCAGCAACTGGCTGCCTTCGTCCTGCACTTCGATCGCGCCTTCGGTGAACAGGGTCGAGCGGTTGAGCGCCGGCTTGCCCTGCACGCGCAAGCCCCAGGGCGAATAACGCATGGTCTCGGAGGCGATGCCCAGGCTGCGCAGTTCGGCCAACGCTGCCTCGCGCGTGGTCTTGAGCAGGTTGACGCGCAAATCCAGCGGAGCCGGCTGCAGCAGGCTTTGGGCCAGGGCCTCGAATTCACCGCCGCCCAGGTCGCCACGGGCCTGCAGCGCCTGCGCCATCCAGTCTGGCTGGCTGTAGCGCAATTCAGGCGGCAAGGTGGACAAGTCGAGCTTGAGAATCCCCTCGCGCCAAGCCAGCAGCTCGGCCGGAAAGGCCTCGTCGAGCTGACCATGCGCGTCGCCCTGCCAGCCGAGCACGAGCAGGTGCAAGTCCTGCGCGCCGCTTGCGCCTTGCGCCAGGTGGCGGTAGAGGCGCAGATTGCGCACGATCTGGTAGATGCTCTCGGCCAGGACATGGCGATCGCGCTGGCCGAGCTGGGGATGGGCGCGGAAATAGCGCGAGATGACGACATCGGCCGGCAAGTCGAAGCGCAACACCGCGCGCAACAACTCGCGCGCAGTACTGACCAGAACGCGGGGCTTCATACCGCCTCCTGCCGGGGCTGGGCGCATGGCGCGGGCAGCACCCGCACATGCAGGCCCTGGACCTGCAAGCGTCCTTCCACCAGGGCACGCACCGCTGCGGGATAAATGCGGTGCTCCTGGTCCAGCACGCGCGCGGCCAGGGATTCTTCGGTGTCGCCGTCCAGCACGGGCACGACGGCCTGGGCGACGATGGGGCCGTGGTCCACATCGGGCGTGACCAGGTGCACCGTGGCGCCGTGCCACTTCACCCCGGCATCGAGCGCGCGCCGGTGCGTGCCCAGGCCCGCGAACGCGGGCAAGAGCGAGGGATGGATGTTGATCAGGCGGCCGGCATATCGGCGCACAAAACCGGGCGTGAGCACGCGCATGAAACCGGCCAGCGCCACCGCCTTCGGTGCGTAAGCATTGATGCATGCGGCCAGCGCGGCGTCGAAGGCCTCGCGGCTCGACGCCTGGCGATGATCGACCACGTGCGTGGCAATGCCCCGCTCGCGCGCGAAGCCCAGTCCAGCGGCATCCGGTCGGTTGCTGATGACGGCAGCCACCCGCGCCGGCCAGGCTTCGGCCGTGCACGCGCGCACGATGGCCTGCATATTGGTGCCGCGACCGGAGATGAGGATGACGATGGGGGCTTGAGCTGCTTGCATGGGCGGCAGTGTAGCCGTGGGCTTGCGCGCCAACGGCACCAAGCGCCCTGCGGCGCGGCTGGAGCACTGCACGCAGGCGAACGCACGCAGCCGTGCGTTGTCTCCTCAGCGTCCTGGGTGCGGCCGCGGAAAAGCGGCCGCACCGGCTTGCTCACCAACAAGTGCTGACGGGCAGCGCACCACTCACCGTTTTCACGCCCAGCGCGTTGACCGAAAAATTGCCGCAACCGTCGTTCTGCTGGTCGCCTTGCGCCGTGGCCGTCGCCGTGAACGACGGCGGGCTGGTGGTGTTATCCACCGTGACGCTGAGCTGGAAGTAGTTGGTCGCGGCGTCGGGCACGGCTGCCGGCAGCGCGCTGTAGCCCAGGTCCGCGGCCGTGGCCGAGTAGGCGTTGTTGGTGGTGTAGAACCTTTCTTCGCGGCTGGCCAGGTCCAGCACCGCCGTCTTGGCCGCGGTGCGGCGCGACTTGCGCACCGAGTCCTGGTAGGCCGGCAGCGCAATGGCGCTCAGGATGGCGATCACCACCACCACGATCATGAGCTCGATGAGGGTGAAGCCCCGCAGGGTTTGACGGCGGTTCATCATGCCTCCGGCTCAGCGCAGTTCAGTCCAGGTCAGGCGCTGGCCAGTGCCGTTGGGCGCCGGATTGACCTGCTGCACATTGGGATTGCCACTGTTGTCCTGGTTGATCATGTAAGGCTTGCCTTGATCGGTGACGAGACTCGGGGAGCCCACTGCGTTCAGGTACATGCCACTGACGATCTGACCGCCGATGGTGACGAAATTTCCAAGGCTGTCGGCGAAGAAGGAGTTGGGCAAGGCGCCCCCATTGAGCGGGTTGATCGCCATGGTCCAGCCCCCTGGCGGCGCTGGCGCGTAGCAGCTCAGGCCTTGCGAATTGGGCGAGGGAATGGTGCTGTTGACGATGAAGGTGCCAAAGGCCAGCGTCGGGTTGTAGATGATGCTTTCGCCGGAACTGGGCAAGTCGAGATAGAAGCCCAACTGGTTGTTGTTGCTGGGGCAGGATGACGAATTCTTCCAGCACACGGTGTTGGTGGTGAGGGTCCGGTAGCCCGTTCCCGTGCCGGCAAACGCCCGGCCGCTGGTGTCATAAGCGCCTTGCACCGTTTGCTGCTGCATCACGCTGCGGGCAATGCTTTGGGTGCCGCTCAAGGATGTGTACTGCGCCTGGGACTGCGCATTCCAACCGTTCATATCCCAGTCCCAGACGCCGTAGATGCTCTGCACGCCCGTGGGCGAGTTGTTCGGCAACTGGTCGGCGGTTTCGATATTCTTGCCCGTGCCGAACATCACTTCGATGCGCGGCTGCCCCACGCGTGAAGGCACCGAGAGCACTTGCACTTGCGTGGTGATGGGCTGGGCCGTGGACGTCGCGTTCTTGGCGGAAAACAGCGCTTTCGCCGACGTGCCACCAAACTTCGAGACTGCCCATCCGCCCGAGGCCGTGCAGCCGGTGGTGGTCACGCCCGGGGGATTGCAGCCGCTCACGTCGAATCGCCAGAGGTTGCCGAACAGGTCGCCGGCGTACAAGTAGTCGACGACGTGGTCGCCGTCCAGATCGGCCGAGGTGACGTAGTTGATGCCGTTGGCACGATGCTGGCCGGTCGGGTCCGAACTGGGGCCCGCGCCCGTATCCAGTTCGTAAATGGCCCCTGTCTGGCCGCTCGGGTTGGTGCCCGAGGCGCCATTCTTCACGGTGGCGATGAAAATGGCTGCGGTTCCCGTGCTGCTGTTGTAGCCATTGCCGAAAATCACCGCCCAGTCGCCGTTGTGCATGCGGCGGACGATGGGCGTGCCATAGCTGTAGCCCAGGTCGTTCTTGCAGTTGGCATTGTTGGCGCAAGTGAGGTTGCTCAGGTTGAGTTCCTTCACCACCAGGGTCGACGCATTGCTCTGGCTGAAGTTGGCTGGATTCGTGATGTCGAGGGCATACACGCCCTGTCCGCCACCGCCCAGCCCCCCCACCAGCCAGGTATGCCAGGCCCTGTTGTAATAAAGATCGCCCGTGCCCGGCGTGGCATCGACGAAATAGCGATGCGTGTAACCCGGGGCGGTGAAGTTGAAGTTGCTGTTGATCGGCGTGCCTGAGGGGTTGGTCGCGATCTGGCCGAGCACGGTGCTCGGCATATAGGCGATCAACTCCTTGCCGTTATTCGTCGTGGTGCTGAACGTTCCCGTCGAGGTGTACTTGCCTGCGGCGAAACCATGGACGAAGCCATCGTTGCTGCCAGCGTAGACGACGTGCTGCCGGGTCTTGTTATTCGACACAAAGCTGCCGTAGCTGTTGCTTGCTGCGTTTTCGGCCGGTGCCAGGCTCGAGTAGAGCGCGTCTCCCCAGGATGTCGGGTAGCTCAAGTTCGGCGGCCCGACCCAAACCGGGCTGGAGCCGACGATGTCGCCGAGCACGCTGGTGCGGGTGCGAAATGGGCCGCCCTTGCTTTGCTCCTTGCTGCGGTCGCCACGCAGAAAATTCACCACGTCGGAGCCGGTGAGTGACGTTCCACTCAGCACCGGATCATTGTTCAGGGCCGACTGCTGCGCACTGTTCAAACTGCCGTAGGCGAAGGCAACGCCTTGGCTGCCGTTCCAGGTCAACATCGCGCGGCTGGTTGCGCTTTGCGCCCCTGACGAAAGATAGGCCGCGGCAGGAGTTGGGGGCGACAGGCAGGGGGACCCGGTCAGCTCACAAGCCGCGTCCCAGTTCGGTGTCGAGCTGGCGGCGAGCTTGCCATTGACATCGGCCCCAAGCGGGTAGGCGAACAACTGCCCCCACCAGTTCGCCGGGTGGTACTGGCCGAGGTAGATCTGGGTGGAGGTTTGAACCACGGCTCCCTTGACCGCGTTCACCCCAATGGAGTTGAGGGTCTGCGGCACCTGGGCCAGGTTCAGACTGGCCGTGGCCGGATTCGTGTTGATGGTTGACGCCAGGCTCGTGCTGTCGTTATTCGGATAGGCATCGGTGAACTCCGTCGTGCTGATCGTGGCCACATTGCTGAGCGCACCGGTGGTGCCCGCCGGAACCTGCCCCTGGATGGTGAAGGTGGCATTGCCCACGAGGGCGAGCTTGATGCCGCTGACGCTGAAGCTGCTGCCGGCGATCGTGCCGGCGCTTGCCGCTGCCGGGCAACTGGAGCCCGCACTCGCCGTGCAAGACCAGGTCACGTTGGCCAGGGCGCTGGGGAGGACGTTCGTGAGGGTGGCGTTGTTGGCCGGGGTGGAGCCGATGTTCGCGGCGGTGACGACATAGGTGACCGTGCTGCCTGCGGCGACCGTGCTGGGGCCGGACTGGGTCACGCTCAAGTCCGGCAGGCCCTCGGTGAAATACACATCCCGGACTTCGTGGTAATTGGTCGCCCCGCCGGTGGAGCCGGCGAAGCCGAACTTCACGGTTGGCGGCAATGGGGTCCAGTTCGATGGAATCGTGAAGTCTGGCGCCTTGTTACCGGTGGCGGGGGGCGTATTGCCTGCTGGATAGGGCGCACTCATCATCTGTGTGAAGGCGCCATTCGGTGTGGTCGCCCAATACAGCGTGACGGTGTAGCCGTTTTGCGGATTCGCCGGATCCGTCGGAGAAATATTCAGCCGGACGCGACGGTAGAACAGCGCATCGGTCGGCCGCACGCTGGCGGACGGTGTGTAGAACGTCGAAAAAGGCCCGACCGAGGCCGGCACGTTTTTCTGGTTGACGTCGGCCAGCCATTTGTAGCCATTGCTGCCATTGCCCGGACCGCGGATGCCCAGCGCGGTGTAATAGCCCGAGCTGTGGCCCTGAGGCTCACCGCCATTCTGGCAACGGTCGTAGCCATTCTCGAAATTGCCATAGTCGTCGATGCCGACGCCGATCACGGCGTTGCTCAGGCCTCCCGGAGTGTTGCCATAGCCGGCGCAATAGCCGAGCGCACCGCCGAAGTCGCCCTGCACGAATTTCGTGGTCGCGCCATCGAACAAATACATGCTGATGCCGTCGGCGCCGGTACCGCCCCAAGCGGTGTAGGTGAACTCCACCTGAATGCCCAGACTGCTGACGTTGATGGGCAGGTTGTAATAGGCCGAACCCTTCTGGTTGTTGGTGTTGTCGGTCAGCCGCAGCCAACCCTGGCCTGCCGCGTCGACGCCCGTTGCCGCCGTCAGCGAGGAGTTCTTCCCGGTATAGGCCACGCCAGGGCTTGCAGCGCCGGCGTAGGTCCAGCCGCTGGCGCCGGCATCGCGAAAGCATTGCGAAACCGGCTGGAAACTGGCCGATGTGGCGGGCTTTTCTTCGTCGGCTTGCGAGGCGCCGGCGAACAAGACCGAGCTCGCCGCAAACAGCGCCCGGTACACAGTGCTGCGGTAACGAATTGGATTGAATCGAGCCATGGTGCTTGCCCCTGGGAATGGTGTTTGATGTGCCGGGTCGATGCGTTGTCCGCCTCAAGGCCCGGTGAGGTCTTTGATCGACGTGAAGGCGTACGTGCTTTGCACCACGGCAACGGCATTGGCGTTGCCGCCATAGCCCAGCGCCGTGATGAGATAGACGGTGGCGTTCTTGGTGGCGTCAGGCCCGAGGTACTGGATGTGGAACTTGGGGCTGGCGTAGTAGGTGCCAGCGCCTCCCGAGGTGGACACCGTGGCCGATGGCAAGGCGTAGGTGGTGGCCTTCGTCCAGTTGGATAAGACTGCCGGGCTGCTGAGCTGGTTGGTGCACACGCGCGCCGTATCGACGGGCGAAGGCGCGCCGGAGCATGCGGCCCCGGTGCCGGCGTTGTTCTGGTTCAACCACCATTCGGCATAGCTCAAGGCACTGTTGGCGGCTTCGAGGGCGCGTGTTTTTTCGCGCAAGTTGCCGGCCATGCGCTCTTGCATGCCAAAGCTGCGAAACATGGCCACCGCAATGACGGTGAGCACCACCAGAATGAGCAGACTGGCGATGAGCACGAAGCCCGAATGCTGTGGACGATGGGACTCGCAGGCCAGTGCCTGCATGGCGATTGGCGACGGCCTTGTCATAGTTGCCCCAGGATGTCGATGACCCGCGTGAAGTCCACGGTTGCCGGCTGCCCCGGCTGTCCGGCGAGCGGGTTGCTGAAGGTCAAGGCGACCTTGACGCTCTTGACGCTCGACCAGTTGCTCACGCTGGCCGCCGAGAGGTATCGATTGACCGAACCGCCGCCATTGGTGTCCACCCCGTACAGCAAGGTCATGGCGGTCACGCCGTCCGAGTGCAGCGTGCCGGCCAGATTGCTGCCGACGAGAGCCTGGGTCTGGCCGCCAGTCCCGCTGGTTGCGGTGCTGACGGTGCAACGCAACGCGCCCCCGCTGAAGGAGTACGTGTTCAGGTAGGTGACGTTGGCCGTGGCCGTGGACGGATTCGTGTCGCCCAGACAGCTCATGGTGCCGTCGCCAGGGGCCGCCACCATACGCACGACGATGGCGTCCTGGCCATTGAGGGTGCCGCCAAAAACCGACTGGCCAGCCGCGAAAGTTGCCGGCAAGGGGGCGGAAGCCGCGTTCTGCACCGGCAGCGCCGTCCCCGTGTTGGGAATCGGCGTTGGCGGCTGGGGGGTTGGGTAATAGCCCGCGCCATGGATGACCTCGCTCATCAGGGTCATGGCCAGACGCTCGTTGTCCTGCAAACCGGCAATGCCCTGCTGCGCGCTGAAGGTCTGGCGGGTGGTGTAGAAAATGGTGAACAAACCGCCGAGCAGAAACAGGGCAATCGCCATGGCGACGAGGACCTCGACCAGCCCCAAGCCGCGCTGCCCGAAATGCCCCGCCGGCTTCGGCGTGCGCTGAGGAATGCAACGGCGTGTTGTCATGGCTGCACCAGCAGGGTGTAGGTTTGTGTGGCCGAGGAACCCGGCGCCCCATTCAGCGCCACCGTCTTTTCGGACCAGGACACGCTCACCTGGCAGCTCACCGGATTGCCGGCTGCGCATTGCACCCGCCCGGTGCCGTTGGGCAATTGCTGCGCGATGGACAGGCCCCAGCTCTGCAAGTCGTAGGCGGCCATTTGCAGCGGTGCCGAGCACACGCTCGTTTCGCAGTCCGTCCCCTGGCTGCTCACGGAACCGCTCAAGGTGGTTGACGACCACGAGGTTCCAGACAGCGAGCCCGTGACCGTCACGTCCACCGAAGACGCCGACTCCCAATAGCCCCGGTTGGCGCGCATCATCGAACCCATGCTGGCGGCCTGGATGGCGGCAAGACTGCGCTGGCGCGCCGTGCTGGTGTTGCTGAGGGCAAGAGCCTGCATGCCGGCGATGCCGAGCAGCCCGATGGCGATCACGAGCAGCGCGATCAGAACCTCGATCAAGCTGAACCCCGACTGGAACTTGTGAGTGCTCCAGGGGTGGCCCTGCGTTTTCTTGCGTGGCTTCATGGGCAGCCCGATCCTGAAAGTAATTGCACATAGCCAACCGTCGAAATCCTGACGCACTGGAGGCGATCGGCAGCCCCTGCCGCGTCGTCAAGCTTGATGCTGCCGGCATTGCTGCTGAAACCGTTGCGATTGAAGGTCACGGCCGGGAGACTTGACGATGCCAGGGTGTCGGTGGAGCCGAGAGCGGGCTGAACCCGCAAAATCGGCTCTCCCGTATCGACGGTCCTGTTGCCGTTGGCATCCGAAAAAATCAGCCACCCATTCGCCCAGTTCGTGGAGTTGCTGCATGCCGCGCCGTTGCTCGAAGCACAAACCGTGACCGGCTGCCCCTGCTTCACCGCCTCGCCGCGGGCGTATTGCAGGTCGCCGATCAAGGCGTTCATTTCCGACGCCATGCGGTTGGTGGTGGTGATGCCCTGGTAGGACGGCAGGCCCACGACCAGCAGGATGGCCACCAGGGTCACCGTCACCAGAAGCTCGACCAGGGTCATGCCGGATGCAGTTTTCATGGGGGCAAGCCTAGCCAGTCTTCGTTTCCTTCAGTAACTTTTCGGGACGAGCGGTATCAATCGGCCGATGAACGGTCCGTTGCGGTGAGGGTTTGCGACACTGGATGCCTGGCTGCGCCGGCGCCTGCCTGGCGTTTGGCGCTGGACCCGGCGCCGGGGAATAATGCCGGTTGCGCCTCTTTGCGAACCCGCCATGAAATGTCCTTTCTGCCAGCATCCCGACACCCAGGTGGTGGAGACCCGTGAGGTGGAAGACGGCACGGCGCTGCGGCGCCGGCGGCGCTGCGCGGGTTGCGACAAGCGCTTCACCACCTATGAACGCGCCGAGGTGAGTTTTCCCGCGGTGGTGAAAAAAGACGGCCGGCGGGTGGACTATTCGCGCGACAAGCTCCTCGCCTCGCTGACCCTGGCGCTGCGCAAGCGCCCGGTGGGGGCGGACGCGGTGGACGCCGCCATCGGCCGCATCGAGGAAAGCCTGCTGCAGACCGGCGCTCGCGAGCTGGATTCGGCCCAGATCGGCGAGTGGGTGATGGACGAACTCAAGCGCCTGGACGACGTGGCGTATGTGCGCTTCGCCTCGGTCTACCGCAGCTTCAAGGACCCGGCGCAGTTCGTGCAGATCCTGGAAGAAATGGCGCGCAGCGGCAAGCCGATCCGTGCACCCCGCGCCAGGAAAACCTGACCCTCCCCAACCTGCCAGGCCCTGCCTGATCGACCGAGCACCGCGCATGACGATCCCCTCCACCCCCACCCAAGCGGACTCCGCCGATGCAGCCTTCATGCGCCGCGCGCTGGAGCTGGCCGAAGGCGCGCTCTACCGCACCAGCCCCAACCCGCGCGTGGGCTGCGTCATCGTGCAGGGCGGGCGCGTCGTGGCCGAAGGCGCCACCGAGCCGGCCGGGCAGCGGCATGCGGAAATCGTCGCGCTCGACGCCGCAAGGGCACAGGGCGTGGACGTGCGCGGCGCCAGCGTCTACGTCACGCTCGAGCCCTGCGCCCACTTCGGCCGCACCCCGCCCTGCGCCGGCGCGCTGGTGGCGGCCGGCGTGGCCCGGGTGGTGGCCGCCGCGCGCGACCCCAACCCGCGGGTGGACGGCGGCGGCCTGGCACGCCTGGCGGCTGCCGGCATCCGCACCGAGTGTGGCCTGCTGGAAAACGCGGCGCGTGAACTCAACCTCGGTTTTTTCTCGCGCTTCGAGCGCGGCCGGCCCTGGGTGCGGCTGAAAGCGGCGGCCTCGCTGGATGGCATCACCGCCCTGCCCAACGGCCAAAGCCAGTGGATCACCGGGCCCGCGGCGCGTGCCGACGGCCACCACTGGCGCGCACGCGCCTGCGCCGTGCTCACCGGCATGGGCACCGTGCGCGACGACGACCCGCAACTCACGGTGCGCCATGTGGCCACACAGCGCCAGCCGGTGCGCGTGGTGGTGGACAGCCGCCTGGAGTTGCCACCCACGGCCCGCCTGCTGCAGACCGAGCCGCACAAGGTTTGGGTGGCGCACGCGCTGCCGCCGGAGCAGGCCGAGCCGCGTGCACGCGTGCTGCGCGAGCTGGGCGTGCAACTCATCGCCCTGCCGGTGGACGCCGCCAAACCGGGCAAGACCGACCTGGACGCACTGCTGCGCGAACTGGCGGTGCGCGAAATTGGCGAACTGCATGTGGAAGCCGGCGCGCGGCTCAACGCCTCGCTGCTGAACGCCGGGCTGGTGGACGAGTTGCTGCTCTACCTCGCACCCAGGCTGCTGGGCCAGGGCGCAGGCATCGCGCCCTTCGGGCCGCTGCAGGCGGTGGCCGATGGCATCAAGCTGCAGGGCCTGCAGATCGAGCCGGTTGGCGAGGACTGGCGGGTGCGTGCGCGCTTGGGGTGAACGAGAACCGGCTCAGCCGGTGGCGCTGCGCCTGTTGCCACGGGCCAGGTAAGCGCCCAGCCGACCGGCTGCTTCGCGCAAGTTCTCCACGCTGTTGGCGTAGCTCAGGCGGAACCAGCGTTCGGGCTGCACGGTGGCGAAATCCTTGCCCGGCACCAGCACCACGCCGGTCTCGCGCATCACGTCGAAGCAGAAGTCCCAGCTGTCCGCAGCGTGGCGCGAGCAATCGGCCCAGACATAGAAGGCGCCGTCGGGCAGCACCGGCACGTCCAGGCCGATGGCTTGCAGCGCAGGGACGATGACGTCGCGCCGGCGCTGGAATTCGGCGCGACGGCGCTCGGCCTCGGCCAGGGTGGCTGGCGCGAAGCAGGCCAGCGCGGCATGTTGTGCCGGGGTGCTGGGGCAGATGTAGAGGTTGCCGGCCAGGCGGGTCAGCGGTTCCACGAGTTCCTGCGGCACCACCATCCAGCCGAGGCGCCAGCCGGTCATCTGGAAATACTTCGAGAAGCTGTTGATGCTGATGATCGATGCATCCAGCGCCAGCGCGGTGCGGCCGTAGGCGGGGTCGAAACCGAGTTCGAGATAGATCTCGTCCACCAGCAAAAAGCCGCCATGCTTGCGCACCACGGCGGCGATGCGCGCCAACTCATCCGGTGCAATCGACGTGCCGGTGGGGTTGGACGGCGAGGCCAGCAGCACGCCGCGCGTGGCCGGGCCCCAGGCGGCGTCGATCTGCGCGGCGGTGGGCTGGAAGCGCGTGGCCGCCGTGGTGGGCAGCAGGCGTGCGCTGCCGCCGGCCGCCGCCACGAAGTTCTTGTTGCACGGGTAGGTGGGGTCGGGCATCAGCACTTCGCTGCCCGGCTCGACCAGCAGCAGGCAGGCCAGGGTGAGCGCGCCGGAAGCGCCGGCGGTGATGAAGATGCGCTCGGGCGACACCGCCACGCCATGCTTGCCGGCGTAATGCTGGGCGATGGCTTCGCGCAGCGCCGGCAGGCCCGGGGCCAGGGTGTAGCCGCTGCGGCCCTCGCGCAACGCGACGATGCCGGCGTCCACCACCGGTTGCGGCGCGGTGAAGTCGGGCTCGCCGACGCTGAGGTGAATCATGCTGCGGCCTTGGCGCCTCCATTGCGCCTGCTGCTCCCAGGCGGCGCGCACCACATCCATCACATAAAACGGCTCGACCTGTTGAAGGCGGCTGGCGAGTTGCATGGCTTCAGGACTCCTCGGGTTTGCGCCTCGCGGCCGGTTTGCGCTGGGCCCAGACGTCGTCGGGTTTGGAAGCGGGCCGGGTTGCGGCTGCGGCGTCCTGCCCGACGACAGCGCTGCGCGATGCCGCAGGACGACGCGGTGCACGCTCCGGCTTGCGGCGAGCGGACTCTCTGGGCTTGAAGCTCACCGGCACCTTGGCCGCAGGGTTGGCCGGCATGCCGCCCTCGTGCTCCCGGTAGGGCTGCGGCGTCAGCCGGTCGCCGGTTTCATCCGGTCGCAGGATGATGGCCAGACGGTCGAGCACGCCGTTGACGTACTTGAACCCGTCGGTGCCGCCATAGACCTTGGCCAGATCCACCGCCTCGTTGATGATGACCTTGTACGGCACCTCCAGCATGAAGCGGAGTTCGTACGTGCCCAGCAGCAGCAGCGCATGCTCCACCGGCGACAGCTCGCGCGTGGGGCGGTCCAGATAGGGCTGGATGACGGCGTCGAGGCTGCCGGCCTCGCGCATGCAGCCATGCAGCACGGCCTGGAAATGCTCGGTGTCGAGCTTGATGGTGGGGTAGCGCTCGCGCAGGAAAGCCTCGATGGCGCCAGCCTCGCTGCCCGACACCAGCCACTCGAACACGCCCTGCAGGGCCAGTTCGCGCGACTTGCGCCGCGCACTCTTGGGATTGGCTGAATTCATGGTGTGGCGGTGCCTCAGGCGCCGACCTGCGCCAGCAGATTGGCCATTTCCACCGCCACGCGAGCGCATTCGCCGCCCTTGTCGATGCGCACGATGGCCTGCGCTTCGGTGTCGACCGTGATGATGCCGTTGGCCACCGGCAGGCCGAAGTCCAGCGCCACCTGCTGCACGCCCACGGCGCTGGTGTTGCACACCAGCTCGAAGTGGTAGGTGTCGCCGCGAATGACGCAACCCAGGGCGATGAGCGCATCGAAACTGCCGCCCTCGGCCATGGCGGCCAGCGCCTGCGGCACTTCCAGCGCGCCGGGAACGGTGAGGTGGCGAACGGCATCCGGCTTGACGCCGAGCCCGTGCAATTCAGCCAGGCAGGCCTCGGCCATGCGGTCGGTGAGCTGCACGTTGAAGCGCGCCTGGACGATGCCGATGCGCAGCTCGGTGCCATCGAGCAGGGCGGGGTTGTCGCGATGTTGGGCGTGTCGCATGAAAGGGCTGAGGTTAAGGATCGGATCGGCGCGCGGGAGCTTGCGGCTGCACGACAGAGATGGCCGTGGCGCCTGGCGTGGCGGGCGGGGGTTCGAAGCCTTCCACCTCCAGGCCGTAGCCGGTCATGCTCGGCATCTTGCGCGGCGCGGCCAGCAGGCGCATGCGGCGCACGCCGAGGTCGCGCAGGATTTGCGCGCCAATGCCATAGGTGCGCAAGGCGGCGGCCGCGCCGCGTGGCGGCACCGGCTGGTGCAAGGCGGCGAAATGCTGCAGCAGCCCGGAAGCGCTTTCGCCGGCGTTGAGCAGCACGGCCACCCCGGCCTCGGCCTGGGTGATGCGCGCCAGCGCCTGCGGCAAATTCCACGAATGGGTGGTGGCCTGGGCGTCGAGCAGGTCGAGCGCCGACAGCGGCTCGTGCACCCGCACCAGCACCGGCTCGCGCGCCTGGGCGGGCTTGCCATGCACCAGCGCGAGGTGCACGCCGCTGCCGGTGCGGTCGCGGTAAAGCAGGGCTTGAAACGTGCCGAACGCGGTCTGCATCGGGCGCGCATCCACGCGCTCGATCAGGCTCTCGGTGCGGCTGCGGTATTCGATCAGGTCGGCAATCGCGCCAATCTTCAGGCCGTGATGCGCGGCGAAGCGTTCCAGGTCGGGCAGGCGGGCCATGGTGCCGTCGTCGTTCATGATCTCGCAGATCACGGCGGCTGGCTCCAAGCCAGCGAGGGCGGCGAGGTCGCAGCCGGCCTCGGTATGGCCGGCGCGCATCAACACGCCACCGTCCCGCGCCATCAGCGGAAACACATGGCCGGGCTGCACGATGTCGGCGGGCTTGGCATGCGGCGCCACGGCCACGCGCGTGGTGAGCGCGCGATCGGCAGCGGAAATGCCGGTGCTCACGCCCTCCGCCGCTTCGATCGACACGGTGAACGCGGTGCCGTGGGAGGAGCCGTTGCGCTGCACCATGGGCTTGAGGCCGATCTGCTCGCAGCGCGCGCGGGTGAGGGTGAGGCAGATGAGCCCGCGGGCGTGCGTCGCCATGAAATTGATGGCCTCGGGCGAGACATGCTGGGCGGCGAGCACCAGATCGCCCTCGTTCTCGCGGTCTTCCTCGTCGACGAGGATGACCATGCGGCCAGCCTGCATCTCGGCGACGATTTCGGGGATGGGGGATAAAGGCATGCGAAGGCTGCGCCCGGGAGGCGCGCTGGACTCAAAACGGCATTGTAGGAGGCCGGCTACAGCGATGCAGCCACGGAGCACACGAGAAAACAGCGGTGCCGCCGCGAGGGTGATGGATCTCCCCCGACCGCACGCTGCCGACGGCGGCAAACCGACTCAATCGAAACGGAAGGTGTAGAACAAGTCGACCGCGCTGTCGGCGCCGGACTGCAGGCGCAGGTAGAAGCGGTGGGTGAAGTCGTAGCGGATGTTGAACAGGCTGCCGGTGGTGCCCAGGCCGCGCTCCACACTGACCGAGAGCTTGGAGGTGATGCGTTTGCCCAGGGTGACGATGCTGTTTTGCAACCCGCCCTGACCGCTGAGCGAGAGCTGGTCCAGCCCCAGCGCACTGGCGATGCGGCTGGTGACGGGCGCGCCCTGCCCGGAGGCCAGCAGCGCTCCGGCAGCGGTTTGCAGCAGCGCCAGATTGTTGGGGCTGGCGCTGGTGAGGTCTTGCCCGAGCACCAGCCAGGACAGGATTTCGCTGTCGGGCATGACTGGCGTGGAGGTGAGCGTGACGACGGGCGCGCGCAAGGTGCCTGTCACTTGCACCCCCACCTGCACCGGCAGGCCGTCGCGCTGGGCGCTGAAGTTCAGCCCGGGGCTGTCGATCGGGCCGGAGAAATTCACCGCCCCGCCTTTCACCAGGGTGAGGGTCTGGCCGTAGGCGCTGTAAGTGCCTTCGCGCACTTCAATGCTGCCGAACGCGGCCAGCGGGCGGCCGGGCGCGGCGCGCAAGGTGAGCTGGCCGCCGAGCTTGGCGTTCAGGCCGTAGCCGGTGACATGCACTTCGCGCCCCAGATCGACCTCGACCACGGCCGCGATGTCGTAGCCGGCCGCGGGCGGCGACGTGGGCGCAAGCGCCGGCCGGCCCACGACGACCACGTCGCTCGCCAGCTTGGGCGCACTGCCGCGCGGCAGCTCGAAGTCGGCGCTGTCCACGCTCAGTTTGCTGTTCAGCTGCACGCTATGGCCTTGCAGCGTGAGCGTGCCGCTGCCGCTGACCACCGCCTGGCGGTCGGGGCGGTTGAGCACCTGCAACTGCTGCGCGCTGAACTGCAGGCTGGCCTGCGGCTTGGCGTTGGCGAAGCTGGCACTGCCGCTGGCCGTGAGCTTGCCCTGCCCGCCCTGCACGCTGAAGCTGGTGAGCTGCAGGGTGTCGCCGCTGAAGCTGGCGTCGAGCACGCCGCCTTGCAAGTTCAGGCCCTCGTCGGGCAGGGCCACGGCCAGGGCGCGGCCGGTGAACGCACCACGCAGTTCGGGCTTGGCCACGCTGCCGGCGGCTTTCATGTCCAGCAGCAGCGTGCCGCCCAGCTTGGCGGTGGGGCCGAGCAATGGCGCGGCCCAGGCGATGCTCGGCAAGTCGGCATGCAGGCTGCCGGCCAGCGGCGCTTCCCCGGCCACGCCCCAGGCCTGGCCGTGTTTGCTCACCTCGGTCTGCACCTCGGCGTGCAGGCTGCCGAGCAGGCTGCCGGCGGCGTCGAACCGGGCGGACACGGCATCGTCCTTCGCTTGCAGTTGCAGCCGCAGTTGCGACAAGCCCAGGCTCAAGCGCGGGTCGGTGGGCAGGTTCACATCGCCCGCGCTGCGCGCAACAACGACATGGCCCGACAGGGTGTTGGCGGCATGCAGCGACCAGTCGGCGTCGAACCGCAGGGTGGACTGCACGCCGTGCTGATGGACGCCGAACAGGGTCAGCCAGTAGGCCGGGTCCAGGCCCTGCGCGCTGCCCGTGGTGTCGAGTTGCCCGGCGTTCCACGCCGCGCTGGCGAGGTCGAGCGAGCCGCCGGCGCTGCGCAACCTGGCGTGCTGCAGCTCCACATGGTCTTTCGCCAGCAGCAATTGCGCCGGGGCCAGCAAGTCCACGGCGTAGCGCCCGCGGTTGCTGAACTGCTCGATGCTCCCCTTCCAACCCTGCGCGGCGGTGTAGCCGCCGGCCAGCGCGGCGCTCAAGTCGAGGTCGGCGTTGCGCAGGCGCAGCGCGATCCGCTGCGCGTCCAGCCGGCCCGTCGCATCCACCTCGGCCTGCTGCAGCGCGAACGTGCCGGCGGTGATGCCGCTGCCCTTGAGGTGCAGCTTGAGCAGGCCCTGCGCTCCGGCTTGCAATTGGCCGCTGGCGTCCAGCGCCTGCACCCGCACCTTGCCAGGGGCGGCCAGTTGGCTGGCGCGCAAGGTGAACTGGCCCGACGGCGCGGCGGGCGTGCCGGCCAGGGTGCCGCTGCCCTGCGCCCGGCCGGCGAAAGCAGGGTCGATCTCGGCCAGCGCGGGCGCGGCCAGGGTCCAGTGCAGCAGGTCGCCGGCGCGGCCGAAATCGCCCAGCGCCTTGAGCGTGTTGCTGCCGAGCTTGAGGTCGGCCTCGAGGCCGCGTACCCCCGCCGGCGACACCTGGCCGCGCGCCGATCCGGAGAACACATGGCCGCGCCAGCGGCTGGGCTGCACTTGCAAATCCACCTGCGCGCTGCGTGCGGCGGCGTCGCCCCGGGCTTGCAGCTTGAGGTTGAGGTCGGCTGCGGGGTAGGCGCCGGGTGTGGCACCAAAGCGGCTGGGATCGAAGTGGTCGAGCACGGCATGCGCGGCGAAGCGTTGCGGCGCGCGCAAGTCCAGCGAGCCGCTGGCGTCCAGCTGCCCGCCCTGGGCCTGCAGATGGGCGCGGGCGATGTCGATGCGCTCGCCACGCCGGCTGGCGCGCAGCTCGGCCAGCCACCCGGGCTGCGCCAGCCGCGCCTGCAAATCCTGCTGCTGCAGGCTGCCGCGCAGTTGCAGCGGGCCGCTCAGGCGCGTGGCCAGCAAGGAGGAGTCGATGGCGCGCAAGTCGAGCTGGCTGGCCTGCAGGTCGAGGCGGAAGTGGCCTGGGGCCGCAGCATCGGCAGCCTGGCCACCAGCCCGAGCGACGGCAGTGCCGGCCGTGGGCTGCGTGCCTGGCCGGCTTGCGGGCTGGACGCCAGGCGCTGCAGCCACGCCAGGCGCTGGCGTCGGCGTTGCCATGTCGTAGCTGGCGCTGCCGGCCAGGGTGCCGCCGCCGGACAGGCGGGCCAAAAGCTGCTGGACCTGCACCCGCCCCGGCTGCAAGTCCAGCACCGCTTGCAGGCCGAGCAGTGGCAGGCGCTTGGTGTTGATCGCACCGGGGCGGGCGTTGCTCAGCTTCAAGCTGCCACGCACGCGCTGCGCGCTGGAAGGCTGCAGGTCGAGCTGCAGGTCGAGCAGGGCCGTGGGCAGCTTGGGGTCGATGCGCGCCGGGTCCACATGCTTGGCGTCGATCGTCGCGCTGCGCAGCGGCAGCGCGGCAAACGGCGCCAGCTCGGCGTTGAAACTGGCGCGGGTTTGCAAGGCGCTGGCCGTGCCCCGCAGGCGCAAGGCTTGCAGGCTGCCGGTGGATTGCATGTCGAGCTGCACCTGCGCTGGAACCCTTGCGCCCTGCAGGCGCAGCGTCGCCTGCAGGCTGCCCTGCACGGCGAACGGCCGCGCCGCGCCCAGCGTCAACTGCGCCCGGCCCTGGCCCCAGGGCGTGGTGGCTTCGGCATGGAGCTGCACTTGCCCTGCCCTGGTCTGCAGGCTGGCGTCGAGTCCGCCCAGGGTTTTGCGTGCGCCGGACGGGCCCAGGCGCAGGGTGCCGATGTGCAGCCGCGCCACGCGCAGGTCCAGTGGCAGCGCCAGGCTTTGCGGCAGCGTGGGCGGGCCGCTGCCCGGGCTGGGCGGCAGGGTCAAGTCGAGCGCGCTGACCGACAAGAGCTGCACATCCACCAGCCCGGGCTGGTGCAACAGGGCGCGCGGGTTCCAGCGCAGGTGCAGGTCGCGCGCATCCACATCCACCTTGGGGCTTTGCAGTTGCAGCCGGTCGATGCGCAAATCGCCCCAGACATCGCCCCGCACACCTTGCAGTTCCAGGTGGACGGCGCCGAACTGCAAGGGCTGGCTGCCGAGCCAGCGCAGGCCCGGGCCGCTGCCCAGCCAGGCGAGCGCCGCCAGCAGCAGCGCGATGAGCAGCAGCAAAGCCGCAAGGCCGCGCCAGGCCCAGAACCATGGCCGGCGCCAGGCGCTGCGCCGACGTGGCGCGGGCGCCTCGGGCGCAGCGGAAGGGCTTGGATCCGGCGTCAGGGCCATCTCAGAAATTCACCCCGGCGTTGAACTGCAGGCGGTAGGACTGGGTGGCCTGGCCATAGGCCAGGTCGACGCTGATGATGCCGGCCGGGCTGCGCCAGCGTGCGCCGATGCCGTAACCGGCCACGGTCTTCAAGGCGCCGAAGCTGTTGGCAGCGTCGCCCCGGTCGTAGAACACCGAGGCGCCCCATTGCGGCGTGAGCCAGTGCACCGCCTCGGCACTGGCGGTGAGCAGGGCGCGACCGCCGACGATGGCATCGCCCTCGGTCACGCCCAGGCTCTGGTAGGCGTAGCCGCGCACCGAGCCGATGCCGCCGGCGCGAAACAGCTCCTGCTGTGGAATGCCGTTGGCCGAAGGGCTGAGCACGCTGCCCACCTCGCCGCGCAGGATGAGCTGGTTGCGCGTGCCCAGCGGGATGTACTGCACCCCGCGCAGCACCAGGCGAATGAAGTTCTGGTCCGACAGGACGGCCTTGCTGCCAGCGCCGATCTGGGCGTTGACCAGGCTGCCGCTGCTGGGGTCGATCGGGTTGTCCAGGCGCCGCCGCGTCCAGGAATAGTTGGGCATGAGCGCCTGGGCGGTGGTGCTGCCGTAGCCGGCCACGTCCTGCCGCTCGGTGATGTACTGCAGCGACAGCACGGTGTCGATCGGCCCGTCCAGGCGCTGGCGCTGGCCGCCGAGAATCAGGCTGCGCGTGGTCAGGCCTTGGATGTTGGCGTGCTGCACATCGGCGCTCAGGCTGTAGCGCGAGCCGTTTGCCACCCGCGGGAAGGCCAGGCCCGCGCTCAAGGACTGCAGCAGGGTTTCCAGCTTCAGTGCACTGGTGAAACGCCAGGCGCGACCGAGGATGTTGAGGTTCTCGTAATCCACCTGGGTACGCGCCCCGGTGTTGCTGCTGTAACCCACGCCCAGTCCCAATTTTTGCGGCTTGTATTCCACCACCTGCACCTGCACCGGCAGCGTGGTGCCCTGCGCCTCGGCCAGCGGCGCGGCCACCGTGGCCGTGCGGAAATAGCTGCTGCCCTGCAGCAGCTGCTGGTATTCCAGCAGCTTGGCCTGCGCATAAGGCTGGCCGGGCTGGAAGGGTGCCAGGCGCTGCACGATGGTCTCGGGGTAGCGCTTCAGGCCTTCAACCTGCACCGGGCCGAAGCTGTAGCCCGGCCCGGTGTCGAGCACCAGACTGAGCGCCGCGCCGTGCCGCTTCGGGTCCACCCGCGCCTGGCTTTGCGCGATGCGCGCCGCCGGGTAGCGCTGCGTCAGCAGGGTCAGCAGGGCATTGCTCTTGGCGGTTTCCCAGGCGGCGCTGCGAAACACCTGTCCGTCGGCCAGCGACCAGTCGTGGCGCAGTTTGGCTGCCAGCGGCGCATCGGGCTGGCCGTCGGGGCCGTTCACCTGCAAGTCCAGGCTGCTCACGCGTGTCGGCTCGCCGGCTTGGACCTGCACCTCCACCAGCGGCGGCCGCGCTGCTGCGTTCAATGTGGCCTTGACCTGTGGCGCGAAATAACCCTCGGCGGCAAGCAAGTCATCGGCCTGCCGCGGGATTTTGTCGACCAGGCCGCGCAACTGGGTGGGCGTGATGCCGGGGAAAAAGCGCCAGCGCTCGATCTCCAGGTATTGCGCCAACATGCCGCGCAAGGCCTCGGGCGCATCGATGCGAACGTCATAACTGGGCTGCGATGCCGCGGCGGCGGGCGCCCCTGCCGATGCCCCCTCTGCGCCCGATGCCGCAGTTTGCGGCGCGGATGCGGCAAAGCCCCCCGGCGCCGCCGATGCCGATGCGCTCGGCGCAGGCGCCGCCGCGGCAACGGGTGCTGCCAGCGCCCAGAAGGCGCCAAGCAACAGTCCGGCCCACAGGCGCCGCCGCGCAGCAGCCCGAAGGCGGTGGATGGGCGGGACGGCGGCGTACTTACGGGGCATGCAGTGAGTCTTGCGCCGCGCACGGGCGCGGCGTCTGGGCAGCGTTGGAAAAGGGTTGATTATGGCTGCGCCGCCAATTCGGCTGGGCGCAGTTGGTCAATCGGGAAAACCCGTCGCCGCCGTCCATCGCGACTGCATGGATTCGCGCCCAAGGTGCCATGCTCCATGGCTACTGCGACACGGCAAGGTCCAAGCATGGACGATGATGGCACCGCAGCCCGGATCTCGGGGGGCCGAAAGCCTCAGAACCGTTTCAGGTCCTAGCTGCCAAATCCACCCGCAAGCCCGGCAGCATGCGTTCCACATATCGCGCGATCAGGTCCACCTCCAGGTTCACCGCGCTGCCTGGCTTGAGGCTGTGCAGATTGGTGTGCCGCAGGGTGTGGGGTATGAGGTTGATGTGCACGCTGGCCGAGGCGTCGTTGGCGTCGGTCACGCGGTTCACCGTCAGGCTCACGCCGTTCACGGCGATCGAGCCCTTGTAGGCAAAAAAACGCGCAAGCCCACTGGGCACGCGCAGCGCCAGATGCCAGGATTCGCCCGCCGGCTCGAAGCGCTCCACCTGGCCGATGCCGTCCACATGGCCGGTGACCAGATGGCCGCCGAGCTTGGTGGCCAGGGTCAGCGACTGTTCCAGGTTCACCTCGATCCCCGCCGCGTCGAGCCCGGTGGTCCGCGCCAGGCTCTCGGCCGAGATGTCGAAGGCAAAGTGCGCCGCGCCCAGCTCCACGGCGGTCATGCAGGCGCCGCTCACGCAGATGCTGTCGCCCAGGTCCACGCCCTGCAGCCACGCTGCCGGCACCTGCACCGTGACGCGCAAACCGCTGCCCTCGCCGGCTTGCAGCGGCACCACTTCGGAAATACGGCCAAGAGCCGTGACGAGACCTGTGAACATGGTGAATGAACGCAATGAAAGGGTTGAAAGGATCGGGGATGGGGTTTTGGCGCTGCCGGCAAGGCTTGGCCTGCGGCCCCGCCGAGCATAGCCGGCATCGGCCGCGCTGGTGCAAAGCCGCCCACGTTCAGCGCTGGTCAGGTCGACGCAGGCCAGCCAAGACGCGACGAGGTGCGCCAGAAAATCAATAGACTCCCCGCATGAGCGCAACCCCATTCACCGCCCCTGCCACCGCGCCCGCCTTCATCTGGCCGGTGCGGATCTATTGGGAAGACACCGACGCCGGCGGCGTGGTGTATTACGCCAACTACCTCAAGTTCTGCGAGCGCGCCCGCACCGAATGGCTGCGCTCCCTGGGCCTGGATCAGCAACGCCTGGCCGAGCGCGACGCGCTGCTGTTCGTCGTCAGCAGTGCGCAGGTGCGCTACCTCGCGCCGGCGCGGCTGGACGATCAACTCACCGTCAGCGTGACCGTGGTCGAGGTGGGCGGCGCCAGTCTGGAGTTGCTGCAGGAAGTGCGCCGCTGCGCGCCCGCGTCCGATACGTCGAACGCCGCGGCCACCACCCTGCTGGCCAGCGTGCAAGTGCGCGTGGCCTGCGTGCAAGCCGGCAGCTTCAAGCCAAGGCGCCTGCCGGCCGCGGTGCTGCAAGCCATCATGGGATAGTCCCCAGGGCACCGCCAGCGCGGGCGCTACACAAAACGTCACGCGGGCACGGCTTGCAGCGGTGCAAAATAGCGGGCTTCAGGAGTCTGCCCGCACTCCCGGGGAACCCGGCGCCGTCTGCGGGCTCTGCATCCATAGCGCCGCTCTTCCCGCCACTTTCAGCCTGGACTTTGCATGGACCAAAACTTTTCCATCATCTCACTCGTACTGGGTGCCAGCGCCGTCGTCCAATTCGTCCTGGCGCTGCTCATGGCGGTGTCGCTCGCGAGTTGGACCGTCATCTTCCGCAAATACTTCGCCATCAAAAGCGCCCGCCTCAAGACCGACGATTTCGAGCAGGAATTCTGGTCCGGCACCAGCTTGAACGACCTGTACCAGGCGGCCATCAACAGCGCGCGCCAGGGCAGTCCGCTGCAGCGCATCTTCGCCTCCGGCATGCGCGAATTCCTCAAGCTGCGCGAGCGCCGGCTCGACTCCACCACCCTGGTGGACGGCTCGCGCCGCGCCATGCGCGCCGCCTTTCAGCGCGAGATGGACGTGATCGAGTCCAACCTGTCCTTCCTCGCTTCGGTGGCGTCGGTGTCGCCCTACGTGGGCCTGTTCGGCACGGTCTGGGGCATCATGCACGCCTTCGTCGGCCTGTCCAACCTGCAGCAGGTGACGCTGGCCACGGTGGCCCCCGGCATCGCCGAGGCGCTGGTGGCCACGGCCATCGGCCTGTTCGCCGCCATTCCGGCCGTCATCGCCTACAACTTTTTCGCCCGCGACATCGACCGCCTGGCCATTCGCTTCGAGTCCTTCACCGAAGAGTTCTCCAACATCCTGCAGCGCCAGGTGGCACCGCACCCGCAAGGCGCGCCGGCGCAGGACGCCGGGTCCATGACCCGGCCCATGTCGGCTGCAACGGGAGCGCGCTGAATGGCCTCGATACAGCGCGGCAGCGGGCACCGGCGGCGCGCGCTGGCCGAAATCAACGTCGTGCCGTATATCGACGTGATGCTGGTGCTGCTCATCATTTTCATGGTCACCGCGCCGCTCATCACCCCAAGCGCCGTGAAGCTGCCCAGCGTGGGCCAGGCCACGCGCGCGCCCGACACCGTGGTGGAAGTGGACATCAAGGCCGACAAGATTCTGAGCGTGCGCCTGCGCGACCCCAAGGCCAAGGCCGGAACCACGGGCCTGAATCCGCAACCCACGAGCATGGCCGATTTGCAAAAGGCCGTGGCGCAACTCGCCCAGCAAAGCGGCTCCACCCTGGCCGAAATGCCGGTGCTGATCGCCGCCGACAAGGACGTGAAATACGACGACGTCATCCAGGTGCTCAACCGCCTGAAGGAAGGCGGCGTGCAGCGCGTCGGCCTGGCGGTGCAGGCGACCGGGCAAGCCGCACGTCAACCGTGAAGCCCAACGCGCCGTTTGTCCTGCATGCTGCAATCTCCACGCTTCTGCGCCGGCGCATGGGCCTGAACAGGCCTTGGCACCTTCCGACATGAACACCTACAACCCCCCGGCCGACAAGCTGCGCCCACCGCCCGAAAAGGGCATTGGCCGCGCGTTGCTGTTCGCCGCCCTGATCCACCTGCTGCTCATCATCGTCATCGCACTGGGCGTGCACTGGAAAAGCCACACCCCTGAAGCCGTCGAGGCCGAGCTGTGGGCGCCCACGGCGCATCTGGCCGCGCCACGGCCACCCAAGGTCGAGCCCCAAGCGGTGCGGCCCGCACCCAAACCACAGCCTCAGCCGCAGCCAGCCCCACCACCGCTGGCCAAGGTGCAACCCACGCCGGACAACGCCGAAATCGCGCTGGAAAAAGCCCGCAAGCGCAAGCAGGAAGAAGAGAAGCGCCAAGCCGCCCTGCTCGCCCAGCAACAGGCCCAGCAACGCCTGGCGGACAAGCTGGCGGCGGAAAAACTGACGCTGCAACAGCAGCGTCTGGCACAGGAAAAAGCCGCTGAGCAGCGCAAACTCGCCGAGCAGAAGAAACAGCAGGAACTCAAGGCGCAGCAATTGGCGCAACAACAGGCCGAGAAAAAGGCGGAGCAACTGCGCAAGGCCGAGCAGCAACGCGAACAGCAACTCGCCAAACTGCAGCAACAGGCGCGCTCGGACTACATGAAAAACCTCATGTCCCAGGCCGGCACCGGCCCTGCGACCAGCACGGGTACGGCCGCCGTGAGCTCGGGCCCGTCCGGCGCCTACGCGGCGCGTCTGGCGACACTGGTGCGGCAGAACGTGATCTATCCGCAGATCGACCAGATTCAGGGCGACCCGAAAGTCATCATCACCGTCACGCTCGACCCGAACTCGGGCGAAGTCCTGGGCACGAGCGTCAAGCACTCAAGCGGCGTGCCGAGCTGGGATCAGGCCGTGCTGCGCGCCGTCCAGCGCGTCGGCCGCTTCCCGGCGGACGGCAGCGGCCGGTGGTACACGCCGATGGAAATCAAGGCCGGGCCGCGCGACGCGGGCTGAACGCCATCCCATCTCGTCTTACCGACTTGCTGCCGGGCAAGGCGAGAACAGCAAAAGGTCGGGCCCGGCTGGGTTGGACTCGTTTCGGCCCGGGAGCGACAGCGATTCACGCAGCCTGTGCCGCAGGCATCTCAATGCTGCATGCGCTGGGCCGCAGCTGAGTCGCTGCCGTCGTACACCACCTGCACCCGTCCATCCAGCGCCAGTGTGGCCAGTTCCGCGAGCACGTCGTCGCCGGGGCGCAGGCGCACGCGGTCGAGGCGCAGCAGGGCGGCGGCGCCGCTGCGTTCGACTTCGATGTCCAGCGGCAGGCCGTCTTCCTTGCCGGCGGCCCGGGTGCGGGCCAGCTCGATGAGCGGGGCGGCGTCGGCCAGGCCGTTGACGCGCAGGCGAATGCGCCGGCCCAGGCGCGCGCGGGTCTGCTCCAGGGTCCACACGGCGTCGACGTTGAAGCGCAGGCCGCCGCTGAAGCGGTCGTTCTGGGCGCGGCCTTGCAGCACCAGCAGTTCGTCGTCGCGCAGCAGAGCGCGCACGGTGTCGAGCAGGCGCTCGTTGACCACGGTTTCGAGCATGCCGGAGCGGTCTTCCAGGGTGACGATGGCCACCCGCCCGCGCTGGCCTTGCACCACGCGCACGGCAGCGACGATGCCGGCGACGATTTGCGGCTCGCGCGCATCGGCCAGCTCCGCCAGCGGGCGCGGGGCGAAGCGGCGCACCTCGTCGGCATGGGCGTCGAACAGATGGCCGCTGAGCACGAAGCCGATGGCGAGTTTTTCCTCGGACAGGCGTTTGCGCAAATCCCACGGCGGCTGCGGCTCGGGCGCGGGGGCGCTGGCCGTGGCGGCGCTGGCGTCGTCGAACAGGCTGTCGAACAGTCCCCCTTGGGTCGCATGCTCGGCACATTGGGCGGCATGCTCCAGCGCCATGCCCACGGCCGCCATGAGGGTGGCGCGATTGGGGTCGATGGCGTCGAAGGCGCCGGCACGAATCAGGGCTTCGAGCACGCGGCGGTTGATGCGGGTGCGGTCCACGCGCGCGGCGAAATCCATCAGCGACGTGAACGGTTTGTCGCCACGCGCCTCGACGATGCCTTCGATGGCCGCACGCCCGGTGCCCTTGATCGCGCCGAGCGCGTAGCGAATGGTGTGCGCGTCCACCGGGTCGAAGCGCCAGCCGCCGAGATTGATGTCGGGCGGCAGGAGCTTGAGGCCCAGATTGCGGGCGTCGTCCACCAGCACCTTGAGCTTGTCGGTGTCGTCCAGCGCGATGCTCATGTTGGCCGCCATGAATTCGGCCGGGTAATGCGCCTTCAGCCACGCCGTCTGCACCGCGAGCAAGGCGTAAGCGGCGGCGTGCGACTTGTTGAAACCGTAGCCGGCGAACTTCTCCATCAAGTCGAAGATTTCGTTGGCCTTGTCCGCCGCGATGCCGTTCTTCGCCGCGCCCTCGGCGAAGATGCCGCGGTGCTTGGCCATCTCCTCGGGCTTCTTTTTACCCATGGCACGGCGCAGCAGGTCGGCGCCGCCGAGCGAGTAGCCGCCGATGACCTGCGCCACCTGCATCACCTGCTCCTGGTAGACCATGATGCCGTAGGTCTCCTGCAGCACCGAGGCCATGCGCGGGTCGGGGTAGACGATGGGCTCGGTGCCGTCCTTGCGGTGGCAGAAGCTGGGGATCAGGTCCATCGGCCCCGGGCGGTACAGCGCAACCAGGGCGATGATGTCCTCGAAGCGGTCGGGCTTGGCCTCGCGCAACATGCCCTGCATGCCGCGCGATTCCAGCTGGAACACCGCCACGGTGTCGCCGCGCGCCATGAGCTTGTAGCTGGCAGCGTCGTCCAGCGGAATGTCCTCGAGCTTGAAGTCGGCCCGCTCCGGGTGGTGGCGGCGAATGTGCTGGGCGGCAAGCTCCAGGATGGTGAGCGTGGCCAGGCCGAGGAAGTCGAACTTCACCAGGCCGATGGCTTCGACGTCATCCTTGTCGAACTGCGACACCGCATCGGTGCTGCCGGGCTGGGCGTAGAGCGGGCAGAAGTCGGTGAGCTTGCCGGGGGCGATGAGCACGCCGCCCGCATGCATGCCGATATTGCGCGGCAGGCCTTCGAGCTGCTGCGCCAGCGTCAGCAGGTGGCGCACTTCGTCCTCCTGCTCCATGCGCTCTTTCAGCTGCGGCTCGACCTCGATGGCCTGGGCGATGGTGATGTGCTGCCCCGGCTTGTTGGGAATGAGCTTGGCCAGCGCGTCGCAGAAGTTGTAGCCCAGCTCCTGCACCCGGCCCACGTCGCGCAGCGCGGCACGCGCCGCCAGGGTGCCGAAGGTGGCGATTTGCGACACCGCACCTGCGCCGAATTTCTGCTTCACGTAGTCGATCACGCGGTCGCGGTTTTCCTGGCAGAAGTCGATGTCGAAGTCGGGCATCGACACCCGCTCCGGGTTGAGGAAGCGCTCGAAGAGAAGGTTGTAGGCCAGTGGGTCGAGGTCGGTGATGCGCAGGCTGTAGGCCACCAGCGAGCCCGCCCCGGAACCCCGCCCCGGCCCCACCGGACAGCCGTTGTCCTTGGCCCAGTTGATGAAGTCGGCCACGATGAGGAAATAGCCCTCGAAACCCATCTTGGCGATGGTGCCGAGTTCGAACTCCAGCCGCTCCACATAACGCGCTCGCTGCGCCTCGCGCTTGGCGGCATCGGGGTAGAGCTGCTGCAGGCGCCGCTCCATCCCCTCGAAGGACTGCGCCCGGAAATAGGCCGCCATGGGCATGCCGTCCGGCGTGGGGAAGTCGGGCAGTTGCGGCTTGCCCAGCGTGAGGGTGAGGTTGCAGCGCTTGGCGATTTCCACCGCGTTCGCCAGCGCCGAGGGGATGTCGGCGAACAGCGCCTGCATCTCGGCCTGGGTCTTGAAATACTGGTCGGCGGTGAAATGCCGCTGCCGCCGCGGATTGCCCAGGGTTTCGCCCTCGGCGATGCACACCCGCGCTTCATGCGCCTCGAAGTCAGTGGCCTGCAGAAATTGCACCGGATGCGTCGCCACCACCGGCAGGCCGAGGTCGGCGGCCAGCCGCACCGCGGCAGCCACATGGCGCGCGCACTCCGCATGGCCGCTGCGTTGCAGCTCCAGATAGAAACGGCCGGGAAAGACGCTGGCATGGCGCTGGGCGAGCCAGCGCGCACGCACCCCGTCGCCCGCCAGCAGCGCCTGGCCGATGGCGCCCTGGCGTGCGCCGCACAAGGCGATGAGCCCGGCGCTCAAACCCTCGTGCTCCAGCCAGGCCCACTGAACCTCCGCCTGGCCGTTGCGCTGGCCCTCGAGCCAGGCGCGGCTGAGCAGGGTGCAAAGGTTGAGATAGCCCTGCCGATTCGTGGCCAGGAGCAGCAAACCGGTGTTGGGCGCCTGGGGCGATGGCTCGCTCGGAGCCACGCGAACATCGCAACCGATGATGGGCTTGACGCCTGCGCCGCGGGCCTCGGAATAAAAACGCACGGCCGCGAACAGGTTGTTCAGATCGGTGATGGCCAGCGCGCCCTGGCCGTCAGCGCGGGCCGCGGCAACGGCTGCATCGACCCGCAAACTGCCGTCGACGATGGAGAACTCGGTATGGATGCGCAGGTGGACGTAGGACATGGCTGCATTGTAGGAAGGCGGGGGCTCGCAGCCGCGCTTGACAAATGCCGAAAAGCTGAAATTGTGAGTGAACACTCTCATCCAGTAGCTCTGTTTTCATGAGTTTTGCAATTTTCCGGTGTTGAATGGGCGCGACATGGCGGCTTCCTATAATCGTCTGGCCATTCACGACGGTGCAGGCCGCTCGATGGCGCGTTGGTTGCCTCGATCCGGCGTCGATCTGACCGCGATCTGGCCTCGGTAACCCGCCATCAACGCGGTTCGCGCTCATCCCCGCGCCTTCGCCTGCGCCCTTGTCTGCCCCCCTCACGAGCCCCACGCCCGATGCCCGAATTCCACGTCCCGCCCCTGCTTGCGCTGCATGCCGACGGTGTACTGTGGGTGGGCTTGGCGCTGGTGCTGGCCACGCTGATGGGGGAATCGGTCTTCCGCTTCCTGCGCTGGCCGCGACTCATCGGCTACACCGCCGCCGGGCTGGTCATCGCCGCCGGCGGCGGTGGCTTGCAGGCCCTGTCACTGCAGCCCAGCGCGCGCGCCATCGTGGACGCCGCGCTGGCGGTGCTGCTGTTCGAAATTGGCCACCGCGTCAATCTGCGCTGGCTGCGCGCCAATCCCTGGCTGGTGTTCATCAGCCTGGGGGAATGGGTGCTCAGTCTGGTGGCCATGTGGGTGGTGCTGGGGCTGCTGGGTCTGGGCGGGCTGCACGGCGTGGCCACTGCCGCCGCGCTGGCCTGCACCGCGCCCGCCGTGGCGCTGCGCCTGAGCGGGGAATTCAATGCGCGCGGCCAGGTGACCGAGCGCCTGCTGCTCATCTCCGCCCTCGGCACCATCCTGTCCATCCTCGCCGTGGGCGTGCTCACCGGCTGGCTCGGCGCGCAGGCCAGCGTGCAATGGTGGAACGCCCTGCTGCAGCAGGGCTACGCCATCGGCGGCGCGGTGCTGGCGGCAGCGCTGCTGGCCTGGGCGGTGAACTGGGTGGAGCGCCATTTCGACTTCGCCGACGAAGGCGCCGCGCTGCTGCTGGTGGGGCTGATCCTGCTGGTGCTGTCCATCACCCGCATGCTGCATTGGTCCACTCTGCTCACGCCGCTGCTGGCCGGGTTGCTGCTGCGCGCCCGCAGCCAGCGCCCACGGGTCTGGCCGCGCCACTTCGGCACGGCCGGCGGCGTGCTGGTGGTGCTGCTGTTCCTCATTCTCGGCCTGAGCCTGAACTGGGCGGCGCTGGCCAGCGGCATGGCCATGGGGCTGGCGCTGGCCGGCGTGCGCGCGCTGGCCAAGCTGGCCGTGCCGCTGGCGCTGGGCAAACCTTCGGGCCTGAGCTGGCGGCAATCGACCGCGCTGGGGCTGGCGCTGAATCCGGCAGCCGGTGTGAGCTTCGTGCTGCTGCTCGACCTGGCGCAGGCCGTGCCGCAGTTTCCTCACACGCTGATTGCCGCGGCCTTCGCCGCCATCGCCGTGCTGGAACTGGCCGGCACCTTGCTGGCACGCTGGGCGCTCGGGCGCTCGGGCGATATTGCCTCCGTGCGCAAGAAACCACAAGGATCCGCATGAGCCTGGGCCCGTTTTCGCAATCGGCGGCATTGAGCATCGGCATCGAGCTGGAACTGCAGATCGTCAGCCGCCACAACTACGACCTCATGCCCTGTGCGCCCGACCTGCTGCGCCTGCTGGAAGGCCGCAAGCTGCCCGGGTTGGTGACGCCGGAGATGACCGAGAGCATGATCGAACTCTCCACCGGCATTTGCACCGGCTATGACGACGCGCTGGCGCAGCTCACCGAAATCCAGGGCGCGCTGGTGGAAGCGGCGAGCAAGCTGGACGTGGGTCTGGCGGGCGGGGGCACCCATCCTTTCCAGCACTGGGCGCAGCAGCGCATTTTCGACAAGCCGCGCTTCCTGCAACTCTCTGAGCTGTACGGCTACCTCAGCAAGCAGTTCACCGTGTTCGGCCAGCATGTGCACCTGGGCTGCCCGGACGCCGACACCGCCCTCTACACCCTGCATTGCGTTTCGCGTTTCATTCCGCATTTCATCGCGCTGTCGGCCTCCTCGCCCTATGTGCAGGGCGAGGACACGGGCTTTCACTCGGCGCGGCTGAACTCGGTGTTCGCCTTCCCGCTCTCGGGCCGCGCGCCCTTCGCGCTGACCTGGGACGCATTCGAGCGCTACTTCGAGAAAATGACCGCAACCGGCGTGGTCAAGAGCATGAAGGATTTCTACTGGGACATTCGCCCCAAGCCCGAGTACGGCACCATCGAAGTGCGGGTGATGGACACGCCGCTGACCATCACCAAAGCCGCGCGCATCGCCGCCTACATCCAGACCCTGGGCCGCTACATCCAGACCGAGCGCCCCTTCACCCCGCAGGAAGACGACTACCTCGTCTACACCTTCAACCGCTTCCAGGCCTGCCGCTTCGGCTTCGACGGCACGTTCGTCGATCCCGCCACGCGCGAGCACCGCACCCTGCGCGAAGACCTGATCCGCACCATCGTCAAGCTCGAAGGCCACGCAGCGGAGCTGAAGTCCGACACCGCCCTGCGCGAACTGCTGGCCGACGTCGGCAGCCGCGGCAACGACGCGCAATGGATCCGCGAAACCTTCAACCGCGAAAAGCACCTGCCCGAGGTGGTGCGGCAGCAATGCGGGCGGTGGATGGGCAGCGTCGGCTGATCCGCCGCGCCAGCGCGCGGGCATCGGCCAAGGTCAATCGCGCCCGACTGGCGTTGGCGCAGATGCTGGCGATGGTCCCGACTGCGCAGCGAACTGCATGCGATGGAGTTGCGCATACAACCCTTCACGCGCCAACAGTTCGGCCTGCGTCCCAAGCTCCACCAAGCGCCCTTCGTCGAGCACGGCGATGCGATCGCAATGGGCAATGGTGGCGAGGCGGTGGGCGATGACGATGGTGGTGCGGCCCTGCATCAGCCGGTCGACCGCCTGCTGCACCAGGCGCTCGCTCTCGGCGTCGAGCGCGCTGGTGGCTTCATCCAGAATGAGCAGCGGCGAATCGCGGTAGAGCGCGCGGGCGATGGACAGGCGCTGGCGCTGGCCGCCGGAGAGCTGCGAGCCGTTATGCCCCACTTCGGCCCGCAGCCCGCCAGGCAGTCCGCGCACGAAATCGGCCAGCGCGGCGGCCTCCAGCGCGGCCCAGGCACGGGCCGCGTCCACCGGCTCGCCGAAGCTGACGTTGATGCCCACGGAATCGTTCAGCAGCACCACCTCCTGGCCGACGTAGGCGATTTGCTGGCGCAGGCTGTGCAGGGTCCAGTCGCGCAGCGGCACGCCGTCGAGCAGCAGGCGGCCCTGGCTCGGCTCCAGCAGGCGCGGCACCAGGCGCATGAGTGTGGTCTTGCCGGCGCCGGAAGGCCCCACCAGCGCGAGGCTTTCACCCGCATGCACCCGCAGGCTGACGCCAGCCAGCACCGGGCGGTCGAGCGCGCCGATGCGCACGGTGACGTCGTCGAACTCCAACTCGCCCCGCACCCGCTCCACCGCATGGCTGCCCGTGTCCAGTTCCTGCGGCGTATCGACGATGCCGCGCAGCCGCTCCAGCGAACTGAGCGCGCGCATCATCGGCTGCACGATGTCGGACACCCGCCGCAGCGGCGACAGCGTCATCAGCATGGCGGTGATGAAGGACACGAAACTGCCAACGCTGTGCTGGCCCGAAACATCGCTTTGCCACATGGCGTAGACCATGACCACCGAGACCGCCAGCGCCGACAACCACTGCGACACCGGCGTGGTGGACGAGCCCGACACCAGCGTCTTCACCGTGGTGCGGCGCAGGTTCTGGTTGATGGCCTCGAAGCGCGAGGCGAACCCCTCCTGCGCGTTGTGCACCCGCACCACCGGGGCGGCCAACATGCCCTCCTCCAGCGCATACGACACCTCTTCGGCCGCGCCCTGCATCTGCGCATTCAGCCGTTTGGCACGGCGGCTGATGCCGCGCATGACGAACAACAGCGGCAGCAACACCGCCAGGGTGAGCAGCGTGAGACTCCAGTTCACCCACATCAAGTAGCCGAACAGCGCCACCAGCGTCAGGCTGTCGCGCACCAGGGTGAGCAGCCCGGGGAAGATCATGCCCAGCGCCAGCTGCGCCTCGTACACCGCCGCGCCAATCAGGCTGCTGGCGCTTTCGCGCTGCAGCCCGGCAAGCTGCGCATGCACAATCTGCCCATACACCAGCGTGCGAACCCGCGCCAACACGTTCTGCGTCAGCCACTGTGTGAGAAACTGCGAGGCCAACCATGCCAGGCCACGCACTGTGAACAGCCCGAGCAACACCGCCGGCACGGCCCACAGCGGAAAATCGCGCTTAGGCGTGAAGCCGACATCGAGCACATGCTTCATCAACGCCGGCAACACCGGCTCGGTCGCCGCGACGATGGCGGCGAACAATACGATGAGCAGTGCGGCCGAGCGGTTGCGAGGGTTGGCCGCAAAGAGGCGGCGAAGCAGATCCAAGGCAACGCGGTGATCCCACGACGCCCTTTTGGCTAGGGGCGGATTGTTTGATTGCATAGAGCCTCGCGGTGATGGAAATACGCCCTTGCCCGGCCTTCGGGGCCATCTTTCTACCATACAGCCCATTGGCATCTTGATCCAGGCCCATGACCACCATCCAAGCCTTTCGTCCAGCGCAGCGCAGGTCTGGCGCGGCGCACCTCGACCCAGCGCTGATCGAGTGCTGCTGCACAGGCGAGTCCATCAGCATCCGACACTGAAAACGGCCCCTGGCAAGTTCCCATCCAACCCAAATCCTCCATGTTCAGCATCCTGATTCCGACTTGGAATAATCTTCCCTACCTGCAACTGTGCCTCGACAGCATTCGGCGGCACAGTTGCATGGAGCACGACATTCTGGTTCACGTCAATGACGGCTCCGACGGCACATTGGAGTGGGTTCGGGATCAGGGCATTGCGCACACGCATTCGACCTCCAACGTGGGCATCTGCCTCGCGGTCAATCAACTCGCCAGCATGGCGACTCGCCAGTGGTTGGTCTATCTCAACGACGACATGGTGTGTTGCCCCGGATGGGACGCGGCGCTGATCAACGCCATCGATCGCCAGCCGCACGATCTCGTCTATCTCTCGCCCACCATCATCGAGCCGCGCTCGACCGTCAATCCTCTCACCATCGTGCAGGACTTCGGTTCGACCGCGGAAACCTTCAATGAAGCCGCCATGGTGGAGCAGTTCGCATCCGATCCGCGCGGCGACAGACTCGGACAAGCTTCGCCGGTCAGCGTCGTGAGCAAGCGCTGGTGGCATATGGTCGGCGGCTACAGCATCGAATTCAGCCCAGGCATGGGTAGCGAAGACGACTTGATGATGAAATTCTGGGTTGCCGGTTGCCGCCACTATGCCGTGATTGGCGACAGCCGCATCTATCACTTTGCCTGCCGCAGCACGGGACGGGTGCGGCGCAACCACGGAGCGCGGACCTTTGTCACCAAGTGGGGAGTGACGCAGGGAGACTTCAAGCGCCGCTCGCTTTTACCCAGTGCGATCCCACAAGTGCCTGCACAGCCCATGCCCCAGCCGACGCCGATGGGACGCCTCAAACGCGCCGTCTACGGCCTCGCTGGCAATTTCCCGCTGGGCGACCTTTCCGCCTGGGATGCGACGCCGGGCCAACATATTCCTCCCAAGCAGGTGTCAAAAGAAAAATTTCCAGATGCCAAATAATATAAATCTGCACGCATCAAGAATTTCACCTTAAATTCAAAAATTGAAAATGCAAAAAATTAGCGTAATCATTGTAGCCAAAAATGAAGCTCATGACATCATGGCATGCATCGAGTCCGTCAAGAATTTTGCGGAAGAAATAATTGTTTTTGATTCCGGCAGCACAGATGGCACGCAAGATATTTGCAGGGCTTCCGGCGTAAAACTATTTGAAACCGACTGGCCAGGCGATGGCCCTCAAAAAAATCGTGCTTTAGATCAAGCCACATCAGAATGGGTGCTCTGCCTCGATGCTGACGAGCGCGTTAGCGAAGAATTGAAAACTGAAATTATTTCAATTTTAAGTGCGGAATCAACGCATAACGCCTTTAGCATGCCACGCTCCTCAAGTTTTTGCGGGCAATTTATGCGGCATAGCGGATGGTGGCCTGACCGCATTGTTCGACTTTTTCGGCGCGGTGCTGGACGTTTTTCTGAACTCAGAACCCATGCAAGTTTGGAAATTAATGGAAGCGTTGGTAAACTCAAGGGCCCGCTGATACACTATTCAGACAGGGATATTGATGAGGCCCTTCAAAAAATAAATGTTTATTCAACTGAGGGCGCACTAACATTGTATAAGCGTGGGCGACGCTCGTCCCTATCAAAGGCGCTTGGAAAATCAATTTGGGCATTTGTTCGAACTTACATTTTTCGTCTAGGAGTACTCGATGGCAGGATGGGTTTGGTTTTGGCGTTCGCCAACTCACAAGAAACTTACTATCGTTATCTGAAACTATGGTTACTTCATCATCCCACACTCTCGAAAAAACCCGCAAATTAATATTGATGCATAGATAACAAGCTGCAATACATGGCTAACATTCTGTTCTGGGATTCCCCTCAAATCGCATGGCTTCGAATCCTTGCCCCTGATCTTGTTGCATACTCTTACCTCTGCACGGGTAGCTGCTACATAGAATGCAACCGTCATTCATCGCGCTTGAAGTGACAATCCCTTTCAAGCATTTTTTCTTAGGCATTTCACATCCCACACGTGGGAATTCGACCTCCATCCATAGATGAAACGACGCCACTTACTGACCGCCCCACTTGCCTATGTAACCAACATACTGGCCCGCCCTTCACTTGCACTCAGTGGACTGGGCGCGGCTGCCACGCTGGGCCTGCCCAAGCTCGCCCAGGCCCAGTTCAAGATCGATGTTTCCGGCATCGGCGCCACGCAGATTCCCGTCGGGATTGCGCCGTTCAAAGGGCAGGACTCCTGCCCGCAACCGATTGCCGACATCGTCCGCGCCGACCTCACGCGCAGTGGCCAGTTCCGCACCATCAACCTCGGCGGCGCCGTGCTCACCGAGCAGGGGCCGCCGAACTATGCGGCTTGGCGCACGCAGGCGCTGGAAGCCGTGGCCGGCGGCAGCATCACGCCCGAGGGGCCTAACCGCTGGATGATCCGCTTCCGTTTGTGGGACGCGGTGAAACAGGCCGACATGGGCGGCGAGATCTACCAGGTGGTCACGGGCGATCTGCGTCTGGCCGCGCATCGCATTGCCGACTTCATCTACCAGAAGCTCACGGGCCAGCGCGGCGTGTTCGCCACGCGCATTGCCTACATCAGCAAGGCCGGACAGCACAATTTCGCGCTGATCGTGGCCGATAGCGACGGCGAAAACGCCCGCACCGCGCTGCGCAGCCGCGAGCCGCTGCTCTCCCCTGCCTGGGCACCGGACGGCGGCAGCCTGGCCTATGTCTCGTTCGAAACCGGCAAGCCGGTCGTTTTCATTCAAGACATTCGCAATGGCGCGCGCCGCATGTTGGCCAATTTCAAAGGCACGAACAGCGCTCCGGCGTTCTCGCCGGACGGCCGCACCATGGCCGTGGTGCTGACGCTCACCGGGCGTTCGCAAATCTACTTGATGCCGAGCTCGGGCGGCCAGCCGCGCCAGCTCATGCGCAGTGGATCCATCGACACCGAGCCGGTCTTCGCGCCCGACGGCAAGAGCATCTACTTCGTGAGCGACCGCGACGGCTCGCCGCAGATCTATGTGGTGGGTCTGGACGGCAGTGGCGTGCGGCGCCTCACGTTCAGCGGCGGCTACAACGTCAGCCCCGCCATCAGCGCAGACGGCAAGAATCTTGCCTACGTTTCGCAGCAGGGCAACAATTTCCAACTTTGGCTGCAAGACCTGGCTTCCGGCAACACCCGCCCCTTGGGCAATGGCACCGACGACGGGCACCCGAGTTTTGCCCCGAACGGGCAAATCCTGCTGTACTCTGCCCATGAAGGCGGGTCCGAGGTGCTGAAAACCGTGTCGCTGGACGGCAGCGTTCGCACCACGTTGGCCGCGGCAGGTCTGCAGGTCCGAGAGCCGTCCTGGGGTCCGTGGACGCCTGGCAATTGAAACCTCAAGCCCTGCGCGATCCGGTGCTGATCGATGTCTTGATGACCGCGCCCCCGCTTCGCCGCCCACCGTTGAATTCTTCCCGAATCCTCTGCAAAATTCATTGTTGCACCGCAGTTGTTGAACCACGTCTGACTCAAAACACCCTTTTCCACCACGCACAACCCTGACCATTTGGAGAATCACGATGAACCAACGCTCTGCCCTTCTGCTCACGGCCCTCGCCGCAGCGCTCACCCTGGGCGGCTGCGCCTCGGGGGTGAAAATGCAACCGGCTCCGGTCGAATCCAAGACCGCTGCTCCCGTGAGTGGTACCGCGGGGGCCAACGCCCAGGGCGCCGGGCAAAGCCAGGTCGCCGCAGTGCAGGCCCCCGCCGAGAACAACGCCGGCCCCGGCCCTGACGTACCCAAGAGCGTGTTCTTCGCCTTCAACAGCTATGTGGTCGAGGGCAAATACCGTCCGGTGCTGGAAAACAATGCGCAGTACCTGACCGGCCACCCGGCCGCGCATGTGCAATTGCAAGGCAATACCGATGCCCGCGGCAGCCGTGAATACAACCTGGCGCTTGGCCAGAAACGTGCCGATGCGGTGATGAAGGGCATGGAACTGCTGGGCGTCAAACCCAGCCAGATGGAAGCCATCAGCTACGGCAAGGAAAAGCCCAAGGCACTGGGCAACACCGAGGCTGATTACGCCGAAAACCGCCGTGTGGACATCGTCTACCAGAAATGATGCAGCGCAACGCGATGGAAGCGCCCCGCCCTGCGGGGTTTGCCCGACTGCGCCGCGGGGCTCCGGCCCTGCTGCTCAGCCTTGGGCTCGGGCTGGCATGGCTGCCCCAGGCGCATGCCGACATGTTTCCCGACAACGAGGCGCGCCGCGCCATTCTGGACCTGCGCGGGCAGATTGCGCAAAACCAGCAGGCCAACCAGGCGCAATTGGCGCAGCAGGCGCAGCAGATCCAGCAGGTCCGCAGTTCGCTGCTCGATCTGGCGAATCAGATCGAGCAGCTCAAAACTGAAATCGCCCAGCTGCGTGGCCAGCAAGACACCACCACGCGCCAGCTCAACGACACCATCGCCAAGGTGGCCGCAAGCCAGAAAGACCTGAGCCAGCGCATGGCGCCGCTGGAACCGGTGGCGGTGCAGATCGGTGGCAAGAGCTACACCGTGCAGCCGGCTGAAAAGGCGGCTTACGAACAGGCGTTGGCGGCCTTCCGCAGTTCCGATTTTGCCGGGGCCGGTAGCCAGTTCAAGGCGTTCCTGGCCCAGTATCCATCGAGCCCCTATGCCTCGGAGGCGCAGTATTGGCTGGCCAATTCCCTGTACGCGCAAAAGCAGTACAAAGATGCCGTCACGGCCTTCAACGGCCTCATCAACGGCTACCCGGGCAGCAGCCGCATCCCCGAGTCCATGCTCGGATTGGCCAATTGCCAGGTGGAGTTGCGCGAAGTGCGTGCAGCCAGGCTCACGCTGCAAAAACTGGTGAAGAACTACCCGCAGTCCGAGGCCGCGCAAGCCGCCAAGGACCGCCTGGCCAAGTTGCGCTGAAGGCGCATGGCTGAAGCAACAGCGCCGGTGGCGGCCGGCACGCCCGCCGTGGTGTTGCTGTCGGGCGGCCTGGATTCAGCCACCGTGCTGGCCCAGGCGCGCGCCCAGGGCTTCAGCTGCTACGCCCTCTCCTTGCACTACGGCCAGCGCCACAGCGCCGAGCTGGATGCGGCGCGGCGGGTGGCCCAGGCGCTGGGTGCGGCGCGGCATGAAGTCATCCAGCTCGATCTGGCGCGTTTCGGCGGCTCGGCCCTCACCGATACCGCGCTGCAGGTCCCCACTGCAGGCGAGCAGGGCGGCATTCCCATCACCTACGTGCCCGCGCGCAACACCGTGATGCTGGCGCTGGCCTTGTCGTGGGCCGAGGCGCTGGGGGCGCGCGATTTGTTCTACGGCGCCAACGCGGTCGATTATTCCGGCTACCCGGACTGCCGCCCCGAGTTCGTGGCCGCGTTCGAGCGCCTGGCCAACCTCGCGACCAAGGCCGGGGTGGAGGGCGGGCACATCCGCGTGCGTGCGCCCATCATCCAGTTGAGCAAGGCGCAAATCATCCGCGAAGGCCTGCGCCTGGGCGTTGACTACAGCCAGACCGTGAGCTGCTATCAGGCCGACGACCAGGGCCGCGCCTGCGGGCGTTGCGATTCCTGCCGCATCCGCGCCGCCGGCTTCGCCGAAGCCGGCGTGGCCGACCCCACACGCTACCAGTCTGCCGATCAACCCGCTTCACCTCGGGCCTGATTCTCACCAGCCTGGCGCTGCCTGAACCGATGCAGTCTTGAGTCGGGCTGAAACGGCGAAGGCATCCAGCCGGCATACCCTTGCAGACCCGAGTCGTTTCACCCGCATTGCAGCGGCGTGTGACAATTCCCGATTGCCATGCGGCAACGCAAGCAAACGGCCCCATCGCCACCCCGGATCATTCCGCACCCTTCATCAACATTGCCTTGCAAGACCTCTCCATCACCGCCCTCACTGCCACCGTACTGTGGTGGACGTTCTTCCTGAGCGTGGCCTTCGGCGCCGTCATGCACCGCTCCCAGTTCTGCGCCATGGGCTCGGTTGCCGACATCGTCAATTTCGGCGACTGGACGCGCATGCGCATGTGGGCGCTGGCCATTGCCACGGCGCTGCTGGGCACCAGTGTCCTGGCGGCTCTGGGTCAGATCAACACCGACCAGACCATCTACACCGCCAACCGCGTGCTGTGGCTCTCGGCCCTGCTGGGCGGGGTGATGTTCGGCTTCGGCATGGTGCTGGCGTCGGGCTGCGGCAGCAAGACCCTGGTGCGCCTGGGAGCGGGCAGCCTCAAGGCGCTGGTGGTCTTCGTCATGCTGGCCGTGGGTGCCTACGCCACGCTGCGCGGCATCACCGCCGAGTTGCGGGTCTATGGGCTTGACCGCGTGGCCGTGGCGCTGAATGGCGCGCAAGACCTGCCCTCGGTCCTGGCCCGGCATACCGCCATCGCCCGCCCCACCTGGCTGCTCGTCCTGGGCGTCGGCGCGGCGCTGGCGCTCGGGGCATGGGCGCTGTGGCCGCGCGAGGCGCGCAGCCTGCGGCATCTGCTCGGGGGCATCGGCATCGGCGCGCTGGTCGTGGCTCTGTGGTGGGTGTCCGGCCATCTCGGCTTCGTGGCGGAAGACCCGCAAACGCTGCAGCACGCTTACGTTGGCAGCACCGGGAACCACATGGAGTCGTTCACCTTCGTCGCACCGCTGGCCTATACGCTGTACTGGTTCCTCATGTACAGCGACGCCAGCAATGTGCTGAGCATCGGCATCGTCTCGGTGTTCGGGGTCATCGCCGGCTCCGCGCTGCACGCGCTGGCCACCCGGCGTTTTCGCTGGGAAGGGCTGGCCGGAGTGGAGGACACGGCCAACCATATCGTCGGCGGCTTGCTCATGGGCATCGGCGGCGTCACCGCCATGGGCTGCACCATCGGCCAGGGCATCACCGGCGTGTCCACCCTGTCCATCACGAGCTGGATTGCCCTGGCCTCCATCATCGGCGGCGGTGTGCTGGGCGTGAAGTTCCAGGCCTGGCGGCTGGATCGGGCGGGTTGAACCGCACGCCTCGCTCGAAGCTGCGGCTCGTTATTCGCTGCGTTCATCCCTCCCATGTCAGCCCTGCCCTGCAGCGCCAATCTGCCCGACCCTGAGCGCCGCTTCGGCGGCGTGGCGCGGCTTTACGGCGCACAGGCCGCGGCCCGGATCCGCACGGCCCATATCGTCATCGTCGGCGTTGGCGGCGTTGGCTCCTGGGCTGCGGAGGCGCTGGCTCGCAGCGGCATCGGCGCGCTGACGGTGATCGATCTCGACCATGTTGCCGAGTCCAACATCAACCGCCAGATTCAAGCGCTCGACTCCACCCTCGGCATGGCCAAGGTCCGGGCGCTGGCATCCCGCATCGCCGACATCAACCCTGCGTGCAGGGTGCACGAAGTGGAAGACTTCGCCAGCCCCGACAACCTCGCCAGCCTCATCCCTGCGAACGCGCAAGCCCTGCTCGACTGCTGCGATCAGGCCCGCACCAAAGCCGCCCTGGCTGCACACGCGCTGCAGCACAAACTGGCCATCATCATGGCCGGCGCCGCAGGCGGCAAACGCCAACCACAGCGGGCGCAGGTTCTTGACCTGGCCGAAGTACGCAACGACCCCCTGCTGGCCAAGGTGCGCTACCGCCTGCGCCGCGCCCATGGCGCACCGCGCAGCGGCCCGATGGGCGTGCCCTGCGTCTGCTCGGCCGAGCCCGTATTCATGGCAACGGCCGGCGATGGCAGTCAGGCCGACCAGGCCCCGCAGGGCCTCAACTGCGCCGGCTACGGCTCCAGCGTCATGGTCACGGCCACTTTCGGCATGGTCGCTGCCAGCCTTGCGCTCGAAGCAGTCATGCAGCCGATGCGCCCTTTGAGTGAGCGCGCGTGAATTCCTCCATGCCATACTTCCAAGAAACCGTCGCCTGGCCTTTGCTATGATTGACGGCTTTGGGTCGTTAGCTCAGTCGGTAGAGCAGCGGACTTTTAATCCGTTGGTCGCGTGTTCGAGTCACGCACGACCCACCAGTGAACATAGGCCTCTGGCATCATGCGTCAGGGGCTTTTTCATGCCCTTGTGCCGTAGATGTGCCGTCAAGAAGACCGGACAGGGCTTCGGCGTGGGGCGCTAGGTGCATTGGTGCAAGGTGCGCGTAACGACGAACCATGCTCGGAGTCTGCCAACCACCCATTTCCTGGAGGGCATAAAGCGGCGTTCCGTGTTGAGCGTGCCAACTGGCCCACGTGTGGCGCAAGTCGTGCCAGCGGAAATTCTCGATACCTGCACGCTTAACTGCTTCGCGCCATGCTCGAGTGTTGGCGTAGGCGATAGGTTCGCCGCGAAACGTGAACACTCTTTCAGGATGCTCGCCCTTGCAACGTTCCAGGATGCCCATTGCGTCGCCGTTCAGTGGCACGCCTATGCCCATCCCTGCCTTCGCCTCATCGGGGTGGATCCAGGCCGTCTTGCGAGCCATATCGATCTGGTCCCACCGCAAGTCGCGCACGTTGGCTTGGCGCAACCCTGTCGCCAACGCAAACACGACCATATTGCGCTGATGCTCGGGCAGTTCAGCAAGCAGTCGCAGCGCCTGCTCCAGCGTGAGCCAGCGCACACGACGCTTAGGCTCAGGGTAAAGCGAAACCTTCGGGGCACGGTCGAGCCATTCCCACTCCAGCCAGGCCTTGCGCAAAATCGCACGGATCAAAGCGAGGTAGCGATTAGCCGTCGAGTTGGAGGACGCGCCGGCCTTCTTGCGCGCAATCTCGGCGATTACTTCGCGGGTCAACGAGTCCAGACGTCGCATCGACAAGTGTGGCTGCAACCATCGCAGCTTGGCCTTGTCCTCATCATAGGTGGCCTTGTGCGACGACTCTTCAAGCCATTTCAATGCGGCCTCATCCCAGGTGCGCACAGGCTTCTCGCCGAGCTTTGCAACGCGCCAGGCTTCCGCCTTCAGCTTGTCATGCAGTTCTTGCGCCTGGGCTCTGTCTCCGCTGCAAGCAGACGTTCTAACGCGTTCGCCGCTTGGAGTGGTGAAGTCGATCCACCAGATTTTTTTGCGTTTGTAGAGTGCCATGATTCGAGGCGGCGATAGCGCAGGGACGCCGAGACAGCCTGGGTTCGAGTTGGGTAAAGGGATCGCAGGTAGTCAGCCAGATCGGTTTCGATGAAGACCCATCGCCGCCCAACTTTGGCACCTGGAAGAATGCCAAGGCGTGCGCGCTTACTAACCTCCTGCGGGTGCAGTTTCAGGAAGCTGGATGCTTCGTCGAGCGACAAGGTCAACATGCAGCACCGCGGGGCGCATCAAGGCGCGAATATGGGCCTGCGATGTCTAGGATGCCGCCTACGTAGCGGAATAGTTCCGTCGCAACAAGGCGGCCTCCGCTAAAGGACACCCGCCAGGGCGATTGCACGCAAACCCCCGTACTTCGTTCAACCAGTCCGACACGTTGGATTCGCACATACTGATCGCCAATCCCGGCGAAAGGCTTGAGCCATGCGGGCAGGTTGAACCACCGACGAACCTGGCGCCCGAATTGGTCGAGGCCGCCGCCGCCGTGGAGTCTGGCACCCTTCGGCAGCTGTGCATCTGAGTCGAACTTGCTGACGTATTTGACGAGGTAACCAACTGCGTTGCGCGCCCATTCGATCCGTGTGTGTCCATGAGGCCACCATCCTTGCTTGTCAGGTTTAGGGAGAGTGAGGCCACGTGGCAGCCAAAGCAGCACGTGGTAATGCAGGGCGCCGCGCTGCTGGAGCTCAGCGACCCAGACATAGGGAAACGCATGACCACGTCGTGCTAGCCAATGGCGGATGCGTTGAAGAAGGTCTGAGATATGACACCGTTGCCAGCCATCCACGTCCCGATAGGTCAAAGTGAGCATGGCCGGTTTGAATCGGCGAGGACCAAGTTCAAACTGAACCATGCGTGCTGTAGTTAAAACAGACCGACGCATACGCTTCATGCGGCCCGCTTTCTCATCAATCTCAACAGACCGGAAAGCAGGCGTACCACTTGTTCCATAGTTGACAAGCCCAGGGGGCGGCACCACTGCATGGTGCGAAAAGGCAACAGAAGAAGGCCCGAAAAGAGCAGGAGAGAAGGCTCCGGCAGATGCCGAATGAACATCAAGAGGAAACGACCCCGCGCGAACGGGGGCGGTCGAGCCGCCCAGCGACCGCGCGGGGGTGGTCGGTGTGAACCCCATCTGCTGGCTGGTGGAAGCCATCAGGAGCACCCCTGCGAGTGTCCAAGCATGAGCCCCTGCAAGAGGGTGCGCTGCTGTGCTCCTAGCTGAATCTGAGGCACGAACCAGACGGAACCGAGCTTGACGAAGGGCACGAACTGGAGACCACCGAGCCCAACCATGGGCACAAGATCGTGACCGATGACATCGTGGAGCGGCACGAACTCCAGCGCCATGAAATCGGCGAGAGAAAGCTGGTCAAGCTCGCCTGAGCCTGAGGTGGCCACAGGCAGGAGCCGGTGTGCCCCTATGTCGAGTAGGAGAGAGAGCTGATGACCTCCTAGCTCGACTAGGTTCGCAAGCTCGATGGGGGCGCACTCAACCAGAGAAACAAGCACCTGTGAGGAGATGTCGAACAGAGACACCAGGTGCAGATGAGCATGCGGTGCTGCGGAGTCTGGAAATAGAGGGTTTTTCATGATCCCTCCACTTTAGAGGGATCATGAAGCTACGTCAAGGGATTTTAATAACCCCTATTTGAGGGTGCGGCGCTGTTCTCTGGCTATATCCAGCTTTTGCGCTCCAGAAACAACCTTCCAGAAGTTGCTGAACGCCTGTGCAGCCAGGAAGCCCAAGGAACGATTTGACTCTGGACCAGCTTCGTCGAATGCCTCTCGAACCTTGATACCTAGGATGGCCTCATATTTGGCAACGGTCTTTTTTGTGTGTACCAGATACAGCACCTTCCAGCCAACGTGACGCCCGAGAACGTACATGCCGATGGCCGATTCGAGCTCATCAAGCTGGCCGCTGAAACGGTGCACTGCGCCGTCGAAAAGCTCAAGCATGCGCATGGCTTCATCCGCATCAAGAGAGGGAGCACGGGGGCGAGGTTTGGTCATGGACGAAGCATATCAAATAAGGGTCGATAAAAACCCCTCTTATTAGCGTGCGTATGCAGTTCTCGGCTGATGCGCTCAAATAGACCAACACCGTCGCTGTGCAGCTCGCGGGCCGCGCGGCCCGTAACGAAAGCACAGAATGCCGCCAAAGGCGGGCTAGCAAAAGGAAGCTCTGCGATAAGCGATGTTGTGCCGCCAATGTGACGCGCTGCACAGTCGAAGCCCATCACTCGCAGCGTCTCGCCACAGATGAAAAAAGCACCTCGGGTCATGGAACTCGACTTTTAATCCGTTGGTCGCGTGTTCGAGTCACGCACGACCCACCAGATGACAACAAAACAAAAGCCCGTGGCTGCATCGTCAGCATCCACAGGCTTTTGCTTCGCCCCCTGCCGCAAGAGCTGAAGTGCGAAACCTCAGCCGAACAGCTCGCCCTTGAGCCTGCCGAGACCCTGCGACAACAAATCGCCTTCCGGAATTTGGCCGCCTGGAGTGAGCTTGTCCACCAGTTGCGGCAGCAGTTCCGACAAGCCAGAGGCCGCCTGTGTCGGATCGATACCGGCCTTGGCAGCGAGTTCTTTGACGGTGTCGCTCCCGAGCACTTGATGGATCTGATCTGCGGACACGGGCTGGTTCTGTCCCGTACCAATCCACGACCGCACCACCTCGACCAGCCCGCCGTTCTGGAACTTCTCGGCCAGTCCAGCCAGGCCACCCGGCTTGGTTTTGAATCATGCTCATCACGGCGCCCATCATGGAGTTTGGGTTGGCGCCGGAGCCGCCAGTCAGAGCACCCAACGCCTCGTCGAACAACCCCATCTTCTTGTACTCCTCAAGTTGACCATCGAATGTTCAGAGCAGCCGACCCCTGGTTTTCAACCACCATTGTCAACAACACGCCATCGGCCCCGGCTGCTCGCTCGGCGCCCATCTTTTGCCGGGCCGATCTGGCCAAAGATGGGGAGAAATGCGCTATGATGCTCGGCTTTTCGGGGGTATAGCTCAGTTGGTAGAGCAGCTGACTCTTAATCAGTAGGTCCTGGGTTCGAATCCCTGTGCCCCCACCAATAGATTCAAGCACTTAGCCCACCTTCGCCGGTGGGCTTTTTGCTTCCTGGGGCACTGGTGGGGCACTCAGAGATAAAACCACGCAACACAGCGCAGCACAATGGCCGGGACGGTGCAGACCTGAACCCGGCATTTTTTCGCCTGTCACTGCCCCATCACTGCCCCATTTTTTCGAGCAGATGCCCCATGAGTGCCCCGCCGGAAAAGCGGAATAGTGCAAGCCATTGTTTTTACTGCTATTTATCGTCATGAGCTACGGATAGGCTATCAGGTGTTGCCTTTTATTGTGTGTTCCGATACGCTGAGAACCATCGGAACGAAAGGCGGCACGTCATGGCGAACATCGAAAAGCGCACCAGCGAGCAGGGCACCACCTTCAGGGTGAAAGTTCGACTGAAGGGACATCCGGCGCAGTCCGCATCATTCGAGCGACTGACAGACGCACGTCGATGGGCACAGCAGACAGAAGCCGCGATTCGTGAAGGCCGTCACTTCGCTGGCACGGCTGCCAAGCGCACCACGCTGGCTGACGCCATCGACCGCTTCAAGCGGGAGAAGCTGCCCAGCCTGAACGGGCAAGCCGACCGCCTGCGCTATCTGAATTTCTGGACGGATTCACTGGGTGCTTACGCCTTGGCCGATGTGACCCCGAAGCGCATCAATGAAGTTATGCAGGCGCTCGCCACCGAACCCAGCGCACGCACACACGCGCCGCGCAGTGCCGCCACCTTGGGCCAGTACCGCCAAGCCCTATCCGGCGTCCTAGGTGCTTGTGTGAAGGGATGGGAGTTAATCGACGTTTCGCCCATGCACCGCGTGAGCAAGCCGAAGCTGCCGGGCGGGCGTGTGCGGTATCTCAGCGACCCCGAGCGCGACAAGCTGTTGACCGAGTGCAAGGCATCGAGCAGTGCAGACCTCTACGCCGCCGTCATCCTGGCATTGACCACCGGCGCACGGCAGGCCGAAATCATGGGCGCGACATGGGCGCAGGTTGACCTTGGCCGCCGCGTGCTGATTCTCGAAAAGACGAAGAACGGAGAGCGGCGCGCACTGCCCCTGGCTGGCCCTGCCCTGGTTGTCCTGCAATTGCGCATTCGTCGAATCGACACCGACCTGATTTTTCCCGCCAAGAACCCGAAGCAGCCTATCGACCTGCGCAAGCCGTGGGAAACCGCACTTAAGCGCGCTGGCATTGAGGATTTTCACTGGCACGATTTGCGGCACACCTGCGCTAGTTATCTCGCAATGAGCGGCGCGAGCTTGGCCGAAATCGCGGAGATTCTCGGACACAAAACCCTGGCGATGGTGAAGCGATACAGCCATTTGTCACATGACCATGTGGCGAGCGTTGCCGAGCGCATGGCCGCGAAATACTTTCAGGGGTGAACGATGGAATATCGAGTTCCCGTCAAAATCCGCGCCATGCTTGGCCCAAAGCCGACCGAGCAGGGCTACCCCATGACCGGGATTGTGAGCACGCCGGACGGCGATTATCTCGGCGCGGTGAGCGGGTTCGTGCCTCGACCTCAGCCAAAGCGCAAGGGCAGACCGAAGACGCCGGAAGCCGCGATGCTGCGTTACTGCAAATTCTTGGCGCAATGGGCAAACCCGCAAACCAATACGGACCTGACCGACAAGCCCGGCGCACGGCGGCGCGCTGGCCTCACGGTGGCGGACGAAAACACTTTGCAGCGACAGGCGCGGCGCGATGAATTGGCGTGCATGGGATGGCTGGAAGTTGTGATTCACCAGCGCGGCATCGTGCATGAGGTAATCGTTTTCCCAGCGACGCCAGCCGTGGCCGTAGCAACGAATGCTCTTCGCATCATCGGGCCAGCATGGCGCTACCAGGGCGGCGCTTTGGCTCACGGTGATGTGAACCTCACCATCGCACTGCACGGGGACGCTGACGCCCTGGTAGCGCGCATTCGAGCCGAGCGAACGATTCTTGCTCTGCCTGGAGCGCCGGACATTTAATCGACGAAAACGGGGGCGCTTTATTGTCCTGGATTTCTGTACAGTAGTTCCTTTCAATGTGGTCATCGCACACCGCGATGAAACACAAAAGGAATCTACCCCATGGAAGCCACAATTCACGAAGCCACCCGTTTTGTTACGGTGCGCGACTTGCCGAAGTATGAGCCAGCCTTTACAAACGGCGGCATGCGGCACATTCTTTTCTTTCGTGGCCCGGAGCTTGAAAAAGCAGGAGTTACAACCCGCTTCGGGCGAAAAATCCTGATTGACCTGCCCGCGTTTCGGGCCTGGGTGGCATCGGGTGGCGCTCGCCACATCGCAGGGGCGAAATAATGGCCGCCCGCCTGTTGTTCGCGCTGCGCCGCTTCGCTCATCGGCTGCTCGACGTGGCGCTGTTGCTGGGAGTGCGACCATGAGCCGCGCCAATGAAAACGCCCGGCGGCAACCGGGCGCGGCACAGCAAAACCAACGCCGCAATTTTAGCCCAGTCAGCCAGGCCAAGTCACGCGCCGCGCTGTCCGCAATGGCACCGCACCAAGACGCCTGCGCGGCAATGCTCGACGTGCTGCGCGCCCACGGCGCTGAGCCAGCCGACCCGAGTGCAATCATTGCCGATGGCGTGCTGCACCGCTACCAAGTCGCCGCCGACAAGCCACGCAGTCGCAACGGCTGGTTCGTTCTGTACGACGACCACGGAGCGGGCGGTTCTTGGAAGTCTGGCGCGACTGTTGGCTGGAGTTCCAAGGCCACGGCCAAAATGACGCGGCAGGAAAAAGATGCGCATTTCGCCAGCGTTCGCCAAGCCCAGGCCGAAGCCCATCACCAGCGTGCTGCCGAACATCAAGCCGCTGCCGAACGAGCAGCACTGTTATGGGATAACGCGACACCCGCAACGGCAGAGCACGCCTATCTCGTTCGCAAGCGCATTCCACCTGGCAATGCTCGACAGCAAGGCGAACTGCTTGTGCTGAAAATCGAGGACGTGCACGGCGCAACCAAGTCGCTCCAATACATATCAGGCGATGGCACCAAGCGCATGCTGTCTGGCGGCGCGAAACGCGGGCACTTCATTCTTGTGGCTGGTTCGCTGCCGGCCGCCTGCATCGTCATAGGCGAAGGCTTTGCGACGTGCTCCACAGCCGCAACGCAGTTCCCCGGTGCTTGCGTGCTGGCTGCAACCGACGCGGGCAATCTTGCGACTGCCGCACTCGCAATCCGTGCCAAGTACCCAGCCGCTGAAATCGTTGTGGTTGCCGATGATGATCGATTGACGCCTGGCAATCCGGGACTGACGAAGGCAAGCGCTGCCGCTGCTGCGGTTCACGGCAAGCTCTGCCGCCCTGTCTGGCCAGATGGTGCGCCTGAGTCGCTGTCGGACTTCAATGACCTTGCATGCTGGCTGCTGGAGGTGGCAGCATGAGCGCCCTGCCGATGGTTGTAGATCAACCGCAAGAAAGCATCACCGCATCCATCGCGCGCCTAGCCGCCATGCCGCCATTGGATTACGAGTTGGTACGCGAGCGCGAAGCGAAAGCACTGGGACTGCGCACCGCCGTCCTTGACCAAGAAATCAAAACGGCACGCGAAGCAGGGCGCGAGACATCACCCGGCAAGGGCGCGATGTTTGCCGAGGTTGTGCCGTGGCCTGACCCCGTGAACGCCGATGCACTGCTGCACGAAATTCGCGCCACCATCAAGCGGTTCATCGTGTGCGAGCCTGAAACGCGAGTTGCCGTGACGCTGTGGGCTGCGTTCACCTGGCTGATAGACGCGGTTGAAGTCGCGCCATTGGCTGTAATTACGGCACCGGAAAAGCGCTGCGGGAAATCGCAACTGCTAAATCTCATGGGCAAATTGGCACGCCGCCCGCTGGTTGCATCGAATATCAGCCCAGCCGCCACATTCCGGGTAATCGAAGCACACCAGCCCACATTGCTGATTGACGAGGCTGATTCGTTTTTCAAGGAAAACGAGGAACTGCGCGGCATCATCAATTCAGGCCACACGCGGCAAAGTGCCTACGTCATCCGCACAGTGGGCGAGGATTTTGAGCCAAAGCAGTTCAGCACCTGGAGTGCGAAAGCAATTTCAGGCATCGGGCACCTGGCTGAAACGCTGATGGATCGGGCCATTGTCCTGGAATTGCGCCGCAAGCTGCCGACCGAAACGGTGGAGCGCCTGCGCCATGCAGAGCCGGGTTTGTTCAATCGCCTGGCGTCCAAGCTGGCACGGTTCGCGGACGACGCTGCGCCATACATCGAACGCGCCCGGCCTGCACTGCCAGAAGCCCTGAACGACCGTGCGCAAGACAACTGGGAGCCGTTGCTGGCCATTGCCGACTATGCCGGTGGCGACTGGCCGCGCCTGGCCCGTGACGCTGCTTTGAAAATATCGGGTGCCGAGCAAGACGCGGTTTCGCTGTCGGCTGAACTGCTTGCCGATGTGCAAGAGGTGTTTGAGTTCAAACACTTGGCACGGCTCAAAACCGCTGACCTGATTCAGGCACTGATCGACGACGATATGAAGCCCTGGGCAACGTACAACCGGGGCCGCCCCATGTCTCCGCGTCAATTGGCGAAGCGGTTGGAGGATTACGGCATTCGACCAAAGACGCAACGGATGGGTTCAGGCATCGCCAAAGGTTACGACGTAGCCGACATGCGCGACGCCTTCGTTCGATACCTTCAACCGGCACCCCCTGAAAAGGGCGATTTATCCGTAACACCGTCACAAGCCAATGATTCTGCGGCTCTCCGCGTTACGGATGTGGGCGATGTAACGGTAACGGGGGCTGCTGCCGTAACGCGGAGAGCCGCAGAAACACTGGGCTGTAACGGTGTTACGGCAAAAACCGCCTTTTCAGACAACCCTGAAGGCGAGGTGTTTTGATGAACGCCATGACCCTGATTCGTGAACTCAAGGCCGCTGGCCTGACGCTCGACCCTGCGCCGGATGGCTTGCACGTCACGCCAAAGACGCGCATCACGCCGGAACTGCGGGAGCACATTCGTGCCCACAAAGCCGAAATTCTGGCTGCGCTTCAACAGCCCGCAAACGACGCCAACGACCTCGACGAAGCGCAGGCCGAACGCGCAGCCATCCGGGAGCATGACGGTGGCATCAATCGCGGCATCGCCGAACTACTGGCACGTCATGGTGATGCGTCGGCTGGTGGCGTCGATTGGACGGTTTGCCGCCTGGTGGCAGACGCTCAGGCATCGCGCCGATGGCTTGTAGTCACGGCGCTGGGCTGTACGACGCTCACCAGCTCGGAACCAAGGACGCGGGCCGAAATCATGAAGGCCATGTGCTACAGCACGGCGCTGCCGATTGGAGAGCAGCCATGAGTGAACCGACATTCGCGCAAATGGTGCAAATCCACAGCCGCCACCTTGCTGGCGAGACTGCCGAAGCCATCGCCGCCCGCCTGGGCTTGCCACTTGAGCAGGTTCTCGAAACACTTTTTCCACCCGCCCGAAAGGCACACCATGAAACCCACCACCCCTGAACTCAACAGCCAAGTTCGTGAGCACCTCGCAAAGCTCAAACCAGCCGAGGCGCACAGCGTTGGCCGCAGTTCTTCAAGCCGCGCCGCATTCGTGGCAATGGTCGAAAAACTGGCATCACAACCCGCAACCCCGAAGGAATCGAAATGAACTCCGCCGAAAAATGGGCATCATTCGACGCCGCCCGCACCGCTTCGCTGTTCGAGATTGGCGAGCGGCTGCGCCTGGCACGCGAGGCGCAGGTTCACCTGCAAGCCGACTTCGCCCGAGCACGCACCACGGTGCTCGACCCCTTCAGCAGCCCGAAAGCACGCGCAGCGGCGATTCAAACTCAGGTCGCAGCGGTCGCAGGCGGCCCGCAAGCTGCCGAGACGGTGCGCGTGCTGGAGGCTGAGCAGAGCGCCGCCCTGCGTGGCGACCATCCCGCGATGGTCGCGCTGCGATTGAGCGCTCAGCTCAGCGAGCGGGCGGAGCACGTCGCCACGGCCGGCCGCGCAGACGCCGCGCTACGGGACGTGATGCACTCTTTTGGGGTGCAGGCCGCGCTAGGCGGCGCTGAGGGCGCTACGGGACGCGTCAAGGCGCTGGAGCGGGCCGCCGAGTTCCTGGGGGCCTCATGAGCGAAAAGCCGACAACGAAAGCCTCCCGTTTCGCCTGGAGGCCGCCGCGCAGGTGATGCGTGCGGGCATGGCATGAGCAAATCCCACCAGAGCGGCCAAGGAACCGGCGCGCACCGCTACCCCCCGCAGCGCGCCAGCCCTGGGACTGCGCACCTGCAATACGAGATTTGGAAGCGCGAAAACGATGCGAGGTGGGCGACGTGGTGGGCAGAGAGCAAAGCAGCCGAGCGCATCGAGGCATTGCATCGGCAAATCCGCGACGCTGGCCTAGAGCCGGAAACGCCCGAAGGCCAGCGACTTCAGCGCAAGATTGAGCGCAGCGGCTTAAATCTTTGCCTTGCACGGAACCGACACGGCGGGTTATGCCGATGCCTGGGCGACGGCAACGGCGGGCGCTGCAAGTTCCACGGTGGACGCAGCACGGGCGCGAAAACACCCGAAGGGCGGGCGCGGGCACTGGCGAACCTGAAGCGCGGGCGGTGAATTTCGCCACAAGTACGCAGGCGCGGGATGGACTGCGAGAGACACCCCCCGTAAAACTAGAGATTCCCGGCCTATGGGGTTCGGGTGGCGTGCTATCAAAAGCTAACATTCCCGGCCCTATGGGGTGCGATGGACTGATTGCTAAAACTTATCATTCCCGCGCACTTCGCAGCCCGCTATCGCCTGCGGCAGCGAAACTACGCGACAGCCTGCGCCGCGTGCTGGGGGTGAGCCATGCGAACCCTTGAGCGCCGGGTTTGTCGTTTCTGGAGCGGGCAACATGCCGGCCATCGAGCGCAATGCCGTGGGGCACTGGCGGGGCACTCAGGGGCAAATAATGGCAGTTATCCACAGCACGACACAAAACAACGGCACGCCTAAGTCACTGATTTACATGCTGTTGTCTGTTGCGCTGTGCTGCCGAATATAGTTTTCAGGGGACTCTTAATCAGTAGGTCCTGGGTTCGAATCCCTGTGCCCCCACCAAATTCTTGTCGGCGAAGGCCGCATGCGCTTGAGCAATCAACCGCATGCGGCCTTTTGTTTTGTGGGCTGTGGTTTTGTTGACTTACATTTCACCGCATTCAGCATTTTGAAAGGCTTGTCCATGTCTGCAACCATCCTCGTCACCGGCGGCGCCGGCTACATCGGCTCGCACACTTGTGTCGCGCTCATCGAAGCTGGCTACACGCCGCTGGTGGTTGACAACCTGTGCAACAGCAGTGCGGAGTCGCTGGCGCGGGTGGAGCGCATCACCGGTGTACGGCCTGTCTTCATCCAGGCTGATATTCGTGATGCCGCGGCGCTGGACGGCGCCTTCGCCGCGCATGACATTCAGGCTGTGATCCATTTCGCCGGGCTGAAGGCGGTGGGTGAATCGGTGGACAAGCCGCTGAGCTATTACGACAACAACGTGGGCGGGACGGTGGTGTTGCTGCAGGCCATGCAACGGGCCGGGGTGAGGAACATCATCTTCTCGTCCTCGGCCACGGTGTATGGCGATCCGGCCTCGGTGCCCATCCGCGAAGACTTTCCGCTCAGCGCGACCAATGCCTATGGCCGCAGCAAGCTGATGATCGAGGAGATTCTGGGCGATCTGCATCGCGCCGAGCCGCAGTGGCGCATCGCCCGGCTGCGCTATTTCAACCCGGTGGGGGCCCATGAAAGTGGGCTCATCGGCGAAGACCCTCGCGGCATTCCCAACAACCTCATGCCCTACGTCACGCAGGTGGCGGTGGGCCGCTTGCCGCGACTGCGCATTTTCGGTGGCGACTGGCCGACGGTGGACGGCACCGGAGTACGCGACTACATCCACGTGATGGACTTGGCCGAGGGCCATGTGGCGGCATTGCGGCATTTGCTCGCGCATGACGGCATGTTCACCGTGAACCTGGGCACCGGCCAGGGCTACTCGGTGTTGCAGATGGTGCAGGCTTTCGGCCGCAGCATCGGCCGCGAACTGCCGTATGAAATCGTCGCGCGACGGCCCGGCGACATCGCCGAATGCTGGGCCGACCCTGCAGCAGCTGAACAGTTGCTGGGCTGGAAGACCAGGCGCGGGCTGGACGCCATCTGCGCCGATGCCTGGCGCTGGCAACAGGGCAATCCGCAGGGTTACGGCGACTGAATACCAAACGGGTAAGCGGCCGTCATCGCCAACCCAACCGTCAAGCAGGCTGCGTTTGGGCAACACTGAACGAGGTCGCGCACTCGCGAGAACCTGTTCAGTGTTGCCTCAGCTCATGCCCCGGCGGAGTACACCGGATGGGCATCTGCCAGAGCCTTGACCGCTGCCCGCACCCGCGCCATCACGGCGGCGTCTTGCGGCGCGTCCAGCATGTCGGCAATGAGATGGGCGGTCTGCACCACCTGCGCCTCGCCAAACCCGCGCGTGGTCATGGCCGGGGTGCCGACGCGAATGCCGGAGGTGACCATGGGCTTTTGCGGGTCGTTCGGGATGGCGTTCTTGTTCACCGTGATGTGGGCCTGGCCGAGCAAGGCCTCGGCCTCCTTGCCGGTGATGCCCTTGGCGCGCAGGTCCACCAGCATGAGGTGGCTCTCGGTACGCCCGCTGACGATGCGCAGGCCGCGCTGCTGCAGCGCCTGCGCCATGGCTTGCGCGTTGGCGAGAACCTGCTGCTGATAGGTCTTGAACGCGGGGGTCAGCGCCTCTTTGAACGCCACCGCCTTGGCGGCAATCACATGCATCAGCGGCCCGCCCTGCAGGCCGGGGAAGATAGCGGAGTTGATGGCCTTCTCATGCTCGGCCTTCATGAGGATGATGCCGCCGCGCGGACCGCGCAAGGTCTTGTGCGTGGTGGAGGTCACCACGTCGGCATGCGGCACGGGGTTGGGGTAGATGCCTGCGGCGATGAGGCCGGCGTAATGCGCCATGTCCACCATGAAGATGGCGCCCACGTCCTTGGCCACCTTGGCGAAACGGGCGAAGTCGATGCGCAGGCTGTAGGCCGAGGCGCCGGCGATGATGAGCTTGGGCTTGTGCTCGTGCGCCAGCGCTTCCATGCGGTCGTAGTCGATCTCTTCCTGCGCGTTCAGCCCGTAGGGCACGATCTTGAACCACTTGCCGCTCATGTTCAGCGCCATGCCGTGGGTGAGGTGGCCACCTTCGGCCAGGCTCATGCCCATGATGGTGTCGCCAGGCTTGAGGAAGGCGAGAAACACGGCTTCGTTGGCCGAGGCGCCGCAATGCGGCTGCACATTGGCGGCCTCGGCGCCGAACAGTTGCCTGACGCGCTCGATGGCGAGCGTCTCGGCCACGTCGACGAATTCGCAGCCGCCGTAGTAGCGGCGGCCGGGATAGCCCTCGGCGTATTTGTTGGTGAGCTGCGTGCCCTGCGCCTGCATCACCGCGGGCGAGGCGTAGTTCTCGGAGGCGATGAGTTCCAGATGCTCGTGCTGGCGCTGGTTCTCGCTTTGGATGGCCGTCCAGACTTCAGGATCGGTTTGGGCGATGGTGATGTTGCGGTCAAACATGGGAGACGTCCTTGCAGGCTGCTGTGGGATGCGCAGGCAGGCCCGTGGGCGGGCTGGCTTGCGTTGTGGAGCGCCCAGGCGAACGGCGGGAACCGCTGCGCTTCCCGGTGGTTCATCCACCTCGACGGGCCGTGGCAGCGTCAGAGCCGCCGTGCCGTCTTATCGCCAGTCGCGCAACGGAGAAATGGTAGCGCAGGCAAGCTGCGCCGCTGGGGCCCCGGCCCGATTCCCCGGCAGCGCAAAGAATGGCCGGGGACTGACGGCAGGAGCACCACTGGGCCGTCGAAAACCTGACCGCCCGCTGCGGGCTTGGCCCGGGCGATGCAAGCACCTCAAACGCTGCGCTTGGCGGGATGGGCCACCACGACGGCCTGGGCTGTTTGCTCGACCCTGGGCGCTGGTGGCTGGGGCTTGGCTTCGGGCGCGGCGGCCGTCATGGGTGCGTTGGGGGCGGGCTTGCTGCTGGCGACGATTTGCGCCAGGCGCGCCTGCTCGGCCATCACCTTGGCGGCGTAGCCACCTTCGGTCGCATCGCTGGTGGCGCCCACATACATGCGCAAGCCGGCCTGCAGGGAGCCGCCACGGGCGATGGCATCTTTCAACACCAGCGCGCCGACGCGCACATTGGCCATGGGGTCGATGCTGGCGCGCGGGCCGCCGTAGGGGGCGAACTTGTCGCGGTGCACATTGGCCATCACCTGCATCAAGCCGGTGGCGCCAACCGCGCTTTGCGCATAGGGGTTGAACGAGGACTCGACCGCCATCACCGCCAGAATGAGGGTGGGGTCGAGGTGCTCCTGCTTGCCCACCTGCCAGGCGCTGCTCACCAGCTCCTGCATGGCCAATGGGGCAATGCTGTAGCGGCGCGACAACCAGTTGGCCACGGCCATTTGCGTGTGGTTGAGTTGCGGGCCGACGGGCATGGCGACTTCAGCCACCGGCTCGGCCGCCGCGGCCTGCTGGCCCAGGGCCTGCAACTCCTCGACTGCGGCTTTGCGGGCAACCACCCATTGGGTGACGCCCTTTTCCAGCGACAGCACGGTTTGCGGGTGCATATAGAGATACGCACCGGCGGCAACCACGAAAAAACCCACCATCATCAGCGTGTGATGGGTCCACTCCAGGACTTCGGCGCCAAGGGTGCGCCAGCTCGGGGGCTGGGCTTGGGCCTGTGAGGCATTCGACATCTTGCTCTCCTGTGTCAAGTCGCATCGGTGTGGCAGGCCATGCTGGGAAGCACGACAGGTTGAATACCAATGCTGGGCACAGATCCGGAACGGGCCCTGGGGGAGCCTCACGCCTAAGATGCGTTGACATCACTGCCGGCTTGTCTCTTGCCGGTGGCTTTTCCGGGACGTTTTGTTGGCACGCCGCGCTATGTTGGCGGTCTGTTGTGCGCAACCAAGCTGAATTTTAGGGTTTGCTTATTTCTTGTCAATCTATAACAACCACAATAACAAAACTAATCTGTCTATGAAATACCGCGATCTCCGGGATTTCCTGGGTGCCTTGCACATGCAAGGCGAGCTGATGGAGGTAGACGAGCCCGTTTCTCCGCACCTCGACATGACGGCCGTGTGCAACGCCATGCTGCAACGTGCAGGCCCCGCCCTGCTGTTCCGCCAGCCCACAGGCTATGCCATGCCGGTGCTCGGCAACCTGTTCGGCACGCCCAGGCGCGTGGCGCTGGGCATGGGGGTGGACGATGTGAGCGAGCTGCGCCGCATCGGCCAGGTGCTGGCGCGGCTCAAGCAGCCCGAGCCGCCACGCGGCCTGAAAGATGCGGGCGAGTTGCTCCACCTGGTGCGCGCGGTGTGGGATATGCGCCCGACCGAAGTGCGCAAGCCACCCTGCCAGCAAATCGTCATCGAGGGCAGCGAGGTGGACTTGAACGCCATGCCCATGCAAACCTGCTGGCCGGGCGATGCCGCGCCCTTGCTCACCTGGGGTCTGGTGATCACACGCGGGCCGCACAAGACGCGGCAGAACCTGGGCATCTACCGCCAGCAGCGCATCGGCCGGCGGCGGCTCATCATGCGCTGGCTGGCGCATCGTGGCGGCGCGCTCGATTTCCGCGACCATGCGGCCGCCCACCCCGGCGAGCCCTTCCCGATTGCCGTGGCGCTGGGGGCGGACCCGGCCACCATCCTCGGCGCGGTGACGCCGGTGCCGGATTCGCTGTCCGAATACCAGTTCGCCGGCCTCTTGCGCGGCGGGCGCACCGAGCTTGCACGCTGCATCGGGCTCGACCTGCAAGTGCCGGCGCATGCCGAAATCGTGCTCGAAGGCCAGATTCCGCCTGCCGCGCCCGGCTTTGTGGGCACGAGCGAAACCGGCGTGCGCCTGAAGGAAATCGGCGGTTATCTGCACGCGCTGGAAGGCCCGTTCGGCGACCACACCGGCTATTACAACGAGCAGGACTGGTTCCCGGTGTTCGAGGTGCAGCGCATCACCATGCGCGAGAACCCCATCTACCACTCCACCTACACCGGCAAGCCGCCGGACGAGCCGGCCGTGCTCGGCGTGGCGCTGAACGAGGTGTTCGTGCCGCTGCTGCAGCAGCAGTTCCCGGAAATCACCGACTTCTACCTGCCGCCCGAAGGCTGTTCCTACCGCCTGGCGGTGGTGTCCATCCGCAAACAGTATGCCGGCCACGCCAAGCGGGTGATGTTCGGGGTGTGGAGTTTTCTGCGGCAGTTCATGTACACCAAGTTCATCATCGTGACGGACGATGACATCGACATTCGCAACTGGCGCGACGTGATCTGGGCCGTGACCACCCGCATGGACCCGGTGCGCGACACCACGCTCATCGACCAGACCCCCATCGACTACCTGGATTTCGCCTCGCCCGAAAGCGGCCTGGGCGGCAAGATGGGCCTGGACGCGACCCACAAATGGCCCGGCGAGACACGGCGCGAATGGGGCCGCGCCATCGTGCCCGACGCTGCTGCCACCACCCGGGCCGAAGCGCTGGTGGCGCGCTTGTGGCCGGGGGAAAACACGCCGGCTTGAGATCTCCTCCTGGCTGCTTCGCAACGGCCGCATCCCACCGGGAATGAGAGAACTTCGCCAGGCCGCGCGTTTCCTTGAGAAGTCAAGCTCATGGCCGCGAAGGCGCACCGCGCCCCTGCATGGCGGACGCGGCCATAATTCGGCCATGTCTGCCGCACGCTCCACAACATTGCGCCGCCTGCTCTGGCTCTTGCTCGGTCTGGTTCTGCTGCTGGTGCTGGCCTTTGTCACCACGCCGCTCACGGTCCCGGCGCTGCTGCGCGACAAGGCGGCGCAGTGGATCGAGCAGAGCACCGGGCGGCAGGCCAGCATTGGCGACATTGGCTTCAACCCCTGGAGCCTGCGCCTGCGCGTGGACGATCTGCAGTTGCGCAACGCCGCCAATACCGCCGACAGCCTGCGCCTGGGTAGCGCGCAAGTGCGCCTGGCATGGAGCACGGCGTGGACCGGCAAGCCGCAGATCACCGCGCTCACGCTGGATGCGCCGCAACTGCGCATCGTGCGCGCGCCCTCGGGGCGGATGGACTTCGACGACATCCTCGCGCGCCTGGCCAAGAAGCCGAGCAAGCCGTCCAGCGGCACCCCCGCCTTCGCGCTGCACGACGCCCGCATCAGCAACGGCAGCGTGACCTTCGACGACCAGCTGGCGAAAGTCACGACCCACCTCACCGGGCTGAACGCCAGCCTGCCCTTGCTGTCCACCCTGGCGGGCAGCAAGGGGCGGATGCAGCTGAGTGCCAGTGCCAAGCTCAACGGTGCGCCGCTGCAACTCAGCGCCAGCGGCATGCCTTTCGCCGCCAGCACGCCGCTGGCCGTGACGGCGCAGTTGCAACATCTGGCCCTGGCCGCCTTCGCGCCCTACCAGCCAGCCACGCTGCCCGCGCGCCTGCAAAGCGGCGACCTCAGCACGCGCCTGCAACTCAGTCTCGTGCCGGCACACCTGGACAGCCTGACGCTGAGCGGCACGGCGCAAGTGCTGAACGGCGCCGTGAAAACCCCGACCGCGCCGCTGGCCGGCTGGAAGACACTGAAGCTCACCCTCGCTCAGGTGCGCCCGCTGGCACGGGTGGTGGAGGTGAGCGCGGTGCAGATCTCCGGCCTCTCGGCCGAGCTCGGCCGCAGCGCGCAAGGCCTGGTCGGCTTCGGCCAGGCGACAGGCCGGAAACCCGCCACGGCCGCCAGCGCACCACCCGCCGCGCAGGGAGCGCATGCCGCGAGCCCCGCAAACCGCGGCACCAACAACTGGAACGTCCACGTCGGCAGCGTGACGCTGATCGACAGCCATGTGCGCTGGCGCGACGCCACCGTGAAGCCCGCGGTGGACTGGAGCTTCGACGCGCCCAAGCTGGAGGTCAGCCACATCGCCTGGCCGCGGACGGCCCCGGCGTCCTTCATGGCCGACATCACCGGTCCGCAGGGCATGCAGTTGCAACTGCAAGGCCGGGGCGATTTGCAGCAGGCGCAAGCATCGCTCACGGCCACGCACATCGACCCGCAAATCGCCGCCCCCTACACGGCGCCGGCCCTGCATGGCATGGCACTGCCGCGCGGCCTGCTCACCACGCAGGCTGACTTGCAATGGCAGTCCAAGGACAACAGCGCCGTGATCAAGATGCATCGGGCGCACTGGACCGGTTTCGCCTTCGGCCCGGCCGGCGGCTTGCTGGCGCGCGACATTGCCGTGCGCGATGCCAGCCTGCACTGGGCCGCCGCGCCGCAAACCCTGACGCTGGACATCGGCCAGGCGCAGATCGACGGCTTCGCCGCAGGCCACAACGCCGCGCTGCGTGCCGCGCAACTGAGCGTGCGCCAGGCCAAGGTCGATTTGAACGCGCACACGGCGCAGTTCGGCCTGGTGCAAGTGCTGAATCCGCAAGCCAGCGTCGCGCGCGACTCCACCGGGCAATGGTCGTTCAAGCAATGGCTGCCGCCAGGACTGCTGCCGCCGCCCGGCAAAACCACGGTGCCCGCCCGGCGAGGCCAAACGGTCCAAGCTTCCGCCCCCTGGCGCTTGCAGGTGCAGCAGGCCGAGGTGAAGGGGGGACGTTTCTACCTTGCCGACGCCAGCCCGAAAAAGCCGGTGGTGGTGGCCATCACCGGCTTCAATCTCGGCCTGCGCGACGTCGCCTGGCCGCAGACCCAACCGACCGACGTCACCCTGGCCGCGCAGATCAGCGACGAGCTGCCAGCCGATCTGGCCCAGGGGACAGCCACTGTCGCCGCCAACACCTCAAGCAGACCACCCAGCGCGACGGGCACCGCCGTGGCCGCCATTCCGCCGCAGGCAAGCGTGGCACCGGGCGAAGTGGTCGCAGCATCCAGCAAGCCCGGTGAAACCACAGGCATGACGGCGACGAATGCGGGCTCGGAACTGATCCCCGTGGCAGGCTCGCTGCAGTTCACCGGCCAGGTGCAGGCTAGCCCCTTCAGCCTGCGCGGCAAGCTCGACGCGCGCAACCTGCCGGCGCAGATTGCCGACAACTACCTGCCGCCACGCGTGAACGCCGAAGTGCTGCGCGCCCCGGCCAGCGCATCGGGCAAGGTCGCCCTGAGCCTGGGACCAGCCGGGCCCGCCTTCAGCTTCGACGGCAGCGCAGGCTTGAGCCATTTCGTGGCCGACACCCTGGAACCGCGCGAGCGCCTGCTGGGCTGGAACAGCCTGCAACTCAATGGCCTGCACATTGCGCACACCCCGCGCGCCGGCCTGGGCCCGGCCACCAAAGTCGCAGTGGACCAGGTGGCGCTGCGCGACTTCTATGCCCGCGTCATCCTGAGCAAAGATGCCAAGCTCAACCTCACCCAGGTGTTCAAGCCACTGCCGGCGCCGGCGGCTGCGACTGCGGCCAAAAGCATCGCCACGACCACGAGCTCTGGCGCAACCGTCGCCAAGGGCACCAATCTTGCGACGGAAGGCACGGCCGGGCATATCGGGGCCGAGTGGCCGTTCGGTGGCAGCAGCACGACGAAATCGGCCACGCCATCGGCCGCGCAAAATGTGGTGATCGACGTTGGCGGCATCACCCTCGCCGGTGGCCGGGTGGACTACACCGACCACTTCGTTCAGCCCAATTACTCCACCAGCCTTTCGGGTGTCGAGGGCAGCATCGGCGCCTTCGGCACGGCCACGTCAAAACCTGCTTCAGTGGAGCTGCGCGGCACCGCGGAGGGCACGGCAGCGGTGGTGTTGAGCGGCAATATCAACCCGCTGCTGTCGCCGCCACAGCTCGACCTGCACGGCAAGATGACCGACCTGCAGCTCGCGCCGCTCTCGCCCTATTCCGGGCGTTACGCCGGCTACGACATCAAGCGCGGCCTGCTGTCCATGGACGTGCACTACGACATCGACGCAAGCGGCCGGCTGACTGCGGACAACCAGCTCGTGCTCAACCAGCTCACCTTCGGCAAGCGGGTGGACAGCCCAACCGCCACCAAGCTGCCGGTGCTGCTGGCGGTGGAATTGCTGAAGGACCGCAACGGCAATATCAACGTCAACATCCCGATCTCCGGCTCGCTCAACAACCCCGAGTTCAGCCTCGGTTCGGTCATCGGCCGCGCCATCGTCAGCCTGCTGGTGCGCGCCGTCACCGCGCCGTTCAGCCTGCTCGGCAACCTGATCGGCAACGACGTGTCGGCCGAACAGCTCAGCCATGTGGCCTTCGTGCCGGGAACCGCCATCCTCCAACCCCAAGACCAAGCCAAGCTGGCCGACATCGCCAAAGCCCTGAAGGCCAAGTCCGAGCTCATCCTCACCATCACCGGCGAGGTGGATCCGGCCGCTGAACGCGAGCCCTACCGCGAAGCCCGCTTGAACCAGCAGATGCTGGCCTTGTGGAAGCGCGACCTGCCACGCGCCGAGGCCTATGCCAACGCCAAGACCCAGGCCGTGCCGCAGACCGATTACGCCAAGGTGCTGGCCACCGTCTACCGCCAAACGCCCTTGGCCAACAAGCCGCGTGACGCCATCGGGCTGCCCAAGACGTTGCCCGAGGCCGAGATGCAAAAGCTGCTGCTGCAAAACATTCCAGCGTCGGACGACCGCATGCAGGCATTGGCCATGGAGCGCGCGGTGAGCCTGCGCACCGCGCTCGACGCCCTGGGCGTGCCAGGGGCGCGCCAGTTCATTGCCGCGCCCGTGCTGCTGGACAAGCCCGCTGCCGGCTGGACGCCGCAGGCCAGCCTGTCGCTGACCTTGCCCTGATGCGAGCGCCACGACCGCCACGCTTTGGCAGCCGATCCGTACGGCTCCATCAATCTGGATTCCAACGAGATGATGCAAAGCGCGCTGAATCAAGCGCTTGCGCGGCATGCTGCAGGCGCATCCCGCAATAACCCACCGGCCAGCATCAGTTTGGTTGACGCTGCGAGCGTCGCAGGCCTACATTGGGCCTGCCGAGGCGGTGCAGCCGCAACGGTGGCCGGACTGGGTGAAGCCCGGGCCGGAGTCCCCCCAAAATCCCTGCATCCCTGCGGGGTTGGCGCCAGGCAACAAACCCTCGTGCCGTGCTGAACCGGGCCGCGTCACCGCAAGGTACGCGGCCTTCTTCATGGATGTCGGCGAAGCACGGGCCGGCATCAAGCGCCAGCCGCGGCTCGGCTGGCCCTGCTGCGCGCTCGGCTTGTTGGGCACGCCCGGCGGCGCGCGCCGAAACTGCGCACAATGCTGCTTGTCCGCCTGCCCCCTCCGGAGCCCCATCATGCAAGCCGCCAACCTCAACCCCATCACGCCACCAGGCGCTGCCATGCAGTTGTCCACCATCACCCTCGCCGGCGGCTGTTTCTGGTGCGTCGAGGCCGCGTTCGACGCGGTGGACGGCGTGCTCGAAGCCACCAGCGGCTATGCCCAGGGCCAGGTTCAGCAGCCAAGCTACGAGCAGGTTTGCGGCGGGCGCACCGGGCATGCCGAAGCGGTCCGCATCCGCTTCGATCCCGCCAAGCTCAGCCTGGACGATGTCCTGGATCTGTTCTTCACCATCCACGACCCGACCACCCCCGACCGCCAGGGGGCGGACGTCGGCCCGCAATACCGCTCCGGCATCTACTTCGAGCAGCCCGAGCACGAAGCCGGGGTGCGTGCCTATATCGCCCAACTTGCCGCCAGCGGGCACTACGGCGCTGCGCCCATCGTCACTGAAATCGAGCCGCTGCGGGTGTTCTGGCCCGCCGAGCCCTACCACCAGCGCTATTTCGAACGCCACCCCGAGCAGGGCTATTGCCAGGCGGTGATCGCGCCCAAAATGCACAAGCTGCAGCATCGCTTCGCCGACAAGCTGCGTGCTTGAGGCGGCGTTCCAATGCCTGGCTGTCCAGGCTGCTTCCAGGCAGATATTGACTGGTTCTACCTGATTCTGAAGGATTCTCGCGCCCTCAGCGCACCGAGCGCAAGATGCTGCTCAATTCGGCATCCGACGGCACGCCGGTGAGCGACGCGGCACGGCGGTCGGCCTTTGTCCAAACCATCACCGGCACGCCGAACAACCTGTTGCCGTTGTAGACGGCCAGATTGCTCGCCAGTTCCTGCCGCACCTTCGGCGTGATGGTGGTGGCCGGCTCGATGCCGCCGCCAGGCTGGCCGTTGGCGGCAAAGTCGTAGTCGTTCTCATTTTTGTGAAAAGCCTGCAGCGGGTCCTCGGCCTGCAAAATGGCCGCCGCCTTGGGCAGGCTGCTCGGGGTGAGCATGCCCAGCGGAATCCAGCGAAACTGCAAATCGTCCTTGCCGACTTCGGCACGCAGCATGCCGTAAAGCTTGTGGCAGTAGGGACAGTTGGGGTCGAAAAAAATGTACAGCGCCCTCTTGCCCTGGCCTTCGGCAATCCACGTGGTCTTGTCGATTTGCGCCAGCACGCCCTCCGCCTGGCGCGCGCTTTGCGCCACAACCGGCACCGGCAGCGCCGCCAGCGCCAGCAGCGCCAAGGCGCGCAGGGTCAAACGTCGATTGGGCCTGATGCTCGGGTGATTCTGCATGCTTGTCTCCCGTGTGATGCGGGTGGTTCAAGACGCGTGTGCACGCCCCCTGCGGATGTCGCACACAGCGCCGTTCGGAATTTTCGCGCGCCGGGCAAAAAGAGGTCGTCCGTCACCACCCAATCCTGACACCATGACCTGGACCCTATCCACCCCGCTGCATGCCTGGGGGCGCCCCGATTTCGCCCAGGTGCTGCAAGATGAACTGCTGCGCTGCAATGCCCTGGCCGGGCCGACGTTCGCCTGCTGGACGTTTGATGACCGCGATGTGGCGCGCAGCGCGCCGGGGCCGGTTCAAGGCGCCAGTCGCTGTCGCTGCCACGTCCCGTGTTGCTGCAGGCGATAAGCCAACCTGTCGTGCAGGCGCGAGCGGCGGCCCTGCCAGAACTCCCAGGCGTCCGGCACCAGGCGATAGCCGCCCCAGTGCGGCGGGCGGGGCGGATTCAGGCCGAACTTCAGGCCATATTCGACGGCGCGCTTGACCAGCACGTCACGGCTGTCGATGACTTCGCTTTGCGGCGAAGCCCAGGCGCCAATGCGTGAGACCAAAGGCCGGCTGGCGAAGTAAGCGTCGGACTCATCCGCGTTCCCCCGCTCCACCCGGCCCTCGATGCGCACCACCCGTTCCAGTTCAACCCAATGAAACTGCAGCGCGGCAAAGGGATGCGCCGCCAGCTCGCGCCCCTTGCGGCTGGCGTAGTTGGTGTACCAGACGAGGCCGCGGGCATCGAAACCCTTGATCAGCACCACCCGGGTCGACGGCCTGCCATCCTCCCCGACCGTCGCCAGGGTCATGGCGTTGGGCTCGGGGACTTGCGCCTGCACCGCCTCGGACAACCAGCGCTCGAACAGCTTGAACGGGTCGGCGTCGGCCTGCCGCTCGTCCAGTTCGGCACGGGTGTAATCCTTGCGTAAATCGGCGAGTGTCTGCATGGGTTCGAGTATAGGGAGGACCTGGATGCTGCTGCGTCGGCGGCCCTGGCGACAAGCCAACAACTCGGCGCCGTGTAGCGCCGTCCGCGTGCATTGAAATCTTCGGCTGCGCAGCCGACGCCAGGAAGGCGCCGTGCCAAGCGTCTACTTCACGCTGGCGAGAATCTCCTTCAACTGCTGGGCGTCCGGCGGGCCGACGACCAGCATGGCATGACCCGCCTTGTCGCGGTAGAGCATGGTGGGCACGCCGGGAGATTTCGTGGCTTCGAGCAGTGCGTTGTTGGCGTTGAGGATGGCGCTGGTCGCGGGCAGCACCTTGGTCGCCGGAGTGATTCCACCCCCCTGTCCGGTCGGGCCCTTGCCGTAGGTGTTCTCGTTGTCGTGGAAGGCCTTGAGCCGGTCGGGCGCTTGCAATATCGCCGCGCCCTTGGTCACGCTCGTCGGGGTGAGAATGGCCACCGGCACCCAGCGGAACTGCAAGCCGCCCTTGCCCACCTCGGGACGCAGGGCGGTGTAAAGCTCGTGGCAGTAAGGGCAGTTGGCGTCGAAGAAGATATCAAGCACGCGCGGCCCTTTGCCTTCGGTGATGACCGTGGCCTTGCCCATCTCCCCCAGCACCCTGACGGCGTCTGGGTTCTGCGTCTGCTGCGCGGCGGCCAGCGGTGCCAGGCCGATGAGGCTGGCACCGATTGCCGCGGCCAGGGCGGTGCGCAGCACGGCGCGTCGGTTCGAATGCATGCGGCAATCTCCTGTGTTGGTCGTGATGTCGAATGGGGCAACGCGCATCGGGCTGAGAAGTCCAGACGACGCCCAGCTTACGGCCCGACGGTCTGCAGCAACTCGGCCAGTGCCTTTTCGCCGCGCGGTGCGCCGAGCAGGAGTTGCGGCTGGCCTTCGCGGTTGCGGAACACGGCCAGCGGCACGCTGTAATAGACCCCGGCGCGCTTGAGCACGGCGTCGTTGGTTTTCAAGGTCTGCCGCGTTTTGGCGCTGATCTGGCCGGCTGAGAGTTGGGCTGGTGCTGGCCGATTGGGGTCGAGCCCGTGGTCTTCCATCTCGCGAAAAGCCTGCAAGGGATCGGCGGACTGCAGGATGGCTGCGGCCTTGCCCGGGCTGGACGGAGCGAGGATGGCCACGGGCACCCAGCGCAACTGCAAATCGTTCTTGCCGACGAAGGGGCGCAGATCGCCGTAGAGCTGGCGGCAATAGGGGCAGTTGGGGTCGAAGAAGATGGTGAGCACGCGCGCGCCCTGGCCTTCGGTGATGACTCTGGCCGCGCCCAGATGCTGCAGCACCTGGGCCGCCGCCAGCATGTCGGGCGACGTTTTGGCCACCGCCGCTGTTGCGCCTGGCTGTTGTGCCCCGGCGGGCTGGTCGGGTAGCAGCCCGGTCGCCAGCGCGGCGCAAAGCAGGAGGATGGGTGCTGTGGGTTTCATGGCGTGTTCATGGCTTGCGCTGCTGGATTCATGGCAGCCAGCTTACGCGCGATGCCGGGTTTTCAGCCCATGATCGACCGCCCACATTCCCCACACCCACGTTGACGCCACGGTATTGACGACGCACAGTCCTATGGAAGAATGCGCTGAACCAGATGCCTCAGGTCTGCGTCACGGACCTCGCCCTGGCCGACTTCGCATCCCCCATGCCCGCTGAAACCGCTGATACGCTGGCTGAACTGCACCGCCGCGTCGAGGCCCTGCGCCCGACGCTGCTGCGCCTGGCGCAACTGCAGCTGCGCAACCTGGCCTGGGCGGAAGACGCGGTGTCGGAAACCCTGCTGGCCGTGCTCGAAGGGGCGGCGCGCTTCAACGGGCAAGCCCAATTCAAGACCTGGGTGGTGGGCATCCTCAAGCACAAGGTGCTGGACCAGCTGCGCCTGCGCAAGCGCGAAGCCGCCTACGACACCGACGAAGAGGGCGAAGTGGTCGAAGACCTCGTCTTTGCCCCGGACGGCCATTTCCGCACCATGCCGCAAACCTGGGAGACACCCGCCGGCGCGCTGCAACAGCGCCAGTTCTTCGAAGTGCTCGAAGCCTGCATGGCCGCCCTGCCCGGGCAGATCGGCCGCGTGTTCCTGATGCGCGAGTGGCTGGAACTCGACACCGACGCCATCTGTCAGGAATTGCGCATTTCCTCGACCAATGTGTGGACGATGCTGCACCGCGCCCGCATGCGCCTGCGCGAATGCCTGCAACTCAACTGGTTCGGGAACCCTGCCAAGTGAATCACCCCTTCCGCCGCACCTGCCGCGAAGTCGCTGCGCTCGTCCTGGCGAGGGAGGACCGCACGCTCAATCCTGCCGAACGCCTGGCCGTGCGCATCCATTTCCTGGTGTGCAAGGCCTGTCCCATCTTCGCGCAGGAAGTGCAAACCATGCGACATGCGCTGGGCAGCTGGCGCCATTACAGTGAGCAAGACGAAGACCATCCCTTGAGCTGAGTGCTGCGGGCTGAGAGATACTCGGCCCTGCGCAACCTGCCATTTCGAGTTGCCGAAGGCCGTCCTGCATGCATCTGTGCCCGGCCCCAGGCAGTCCAACCGGAGCGACATCACCATGCCCCACGCAACACAAACCCAACCCCCGTTCCATTTGGCCTTCCCGGTGCATGACATCGCCGAGGCCAGGCGCTTCTACGGTGGCCTGCTCGGCTGCCCCGAGGGGCGCAGTGCGCCGGAATGGGTGGACTTCAACTTCTACGGCCATCAGATCGTGGCCCACCTGGCTCCCGGCGAATGCGGGCCCCGGGCAGCGCCTTCGGCAACCAGCACCGTGGACGACCACCAGGTGCCCGTGCGCCATTTCGGCGCTGTCCTTGACATGCCGCAGTGGCAGGAACTGGCCAACACCCTGCAGGCCGCTGGCGTGCCATTCATCATCGAGCCGCACATCCGCTTCCAGGGCGAAGTGGGCGAGCAGGCCACCATGTTCTTGCTCGACCCTTCAGGCAACGCGCTGGAGTTCAAGGCCTTCGCCGACATGAGCTCCTTGTTCGCGAAGTAGCCGATCTGTCGTTACGGCGCCTCGCCGCGCCTGGATGTTTCTGCCGATGCCTGTGGATTCGCGGTGCGTCGCTTCAAGGCGGACACTCCCATCCATCCAGGTTTTGCACTCGACAGGGTGATGCCCAGAAGCACGATCGCACCGCCGACAAGCATGCTCGGCGTGATCGGTTCGCCCAGGAAAACGCCCCCCCAGAGCACGCCGAAGATCGGAATGAGCAAGGTGACGGACGCGGCATAGGCGGCGCCGGCGCGCGCAATCAGCCTGAAGTAGAGAACATAGGCAAACCCCGTGCAGACGATGCCCAGGGCAGCGGTACAGGCCCAGACCAGGGGCGTGACCGCATGGGTCGGCCACAACACCAAAGCCGGTGGCAGCAAGACGAGAGCCGCGAACGCCTGGCTAGCGAAAGCCACGACCAAAGGTTGGACGCCCGCGAGATGCCGTTTGCTGTAGTTCACCGCGAAGCCATAGAACAAGGTGGCGAGCAGCGCGGCAGCCGTGGCGACGGGCACCCCCGCGACGCCGGTGTCGAGCGTGTCCCACACCAGCACGAGAACACCCGCAAAGCCGAGCAGCAGGCCCGTGACTTGCTGGCGGCCGAGCGCGGCCTTGTATCCCACGGCCATGATCAGCGCGGCCCAAAACGGCGTCGTCGCATTCAGGATGGAGTCGAGGCCGGCGTGCAGGACCAGCGTGGAATAGGCGAACAGGCTGAACGGAATGGCGGAGTTGGTGACTCCGACCACGAACAGTGGCCATGCCTTGGCCCGGCATTGACGTCGGGCCGCCGCAGAACGCAACACAGGCGCCAGGATGGCAGCCGCAATGGTGACGCGCAGCGCGATCAGCGCAATCGGGCCGAGTTCAGGCACCGCCACCCGCATGAACAGAAAAGACGCGCCCCAGATGGCGGCCAGCAACAAGAGTTCGGCCAGGTTCATGGCTGCGGGCCGGCGCGGGTTTGGCGCGTTTGCGCGGGACGCATGGCAGCCGCGCCGGCTTCCAGCGCGAGCAAGGCCTGTTTGCGGGCTACACCTCCCGCGTATCCGGTCAGTTGGCCGCTGGCACCGACAACGCGGTGGCACGGAACGATGACGGAGACCGGATTCCTGCCAATCGCCGCACCAACGGCGCGGGCATACCCCGCCGCCAAACCCAGCCGCTTGGCGATCGCGCCGTAGGACGTGACCGTGCCATACGGAATGGCGGCAAGCTGCTGCCACACCGCGTGCTCGAACGCCGTTCCCTGCAACTGCAGCGGCAGGTCGAAGGCCTGCCTGCGCCCGGCGAAATAGTCTTCGATCTGGGCTTGCGCCAACCGCGCCAGCAGCGGTGCATCGCTCCGCAGCCGACCGATGGGCATGGCGGGAAAGTATTTCTGCCCGGCGAAGAACAAGCCGGTCAGGTGGTCATGCTCGATGCGCAGGGCGATGTCGCCCAGCGGACTGTTCAGCAGGTAGCCTTGCATGATGCGCGTGCCTCCTCGTGTTGGCGCCACAGATGGAGCGTGGCGTATGCGCGCCACGGCTCCCACTGGCTGGCGTGCTGCCTGAGCGCGGCGGCGCTCGTACAGCCCAGTTGTCGTTTCAGCACGGCGTCGCCTTCGGGAAACGCGTTCGGCCAGGCCAATGCGCGCATGGCGATGTATTGCGCCGTCCATTCGCCAATGCCGGGAATGCGCCGCAATGCGGCGAGCGTCTCGTCCAGCGGCGCCAGGGGCTCGGGCGTGATGCGGCCGGCCGACACCTCCCGCGCAGCCGCGATGATGGCTTGCGCGCGCATGCGGGTGATGCCGCAGGCCTGCAAGGCGGCGGGCGTCAAGCCGGCGAACACCGCTGCGCGGGGAAAGGTCGTGCGCAATGCTTCAGGGGCCGCACCGACCTGGGTGCCGAAGCGCTGTGCCATGCGCGCCAAAATGCCCCGTGCGTTGACGACCGAGATTTGCTGCCCGACGATGGCGCGCACGATGATCTCGAAGCCGTCGAAGGCGCCGGGCACCCGCATGCCGGGTTGCCCGGCGGCCAGGATGCCGAGTTGCGCGTCGACAAGGTCCGGGTTGGCGCTCAAGTCGAGCAGGCGCCGCACGCGCGCGAGGATGGGACCGACCGCCGGGGCCAGGGAGGCTGGCAGCGTGACGTCGACGGCGTAGCGCGCTGGCGCGTGGGTCACGCGCAGCCACCCGGCAACGTCGCGCCCGTTCTGCGTCAGTTCAAGGGTGCGCGCGTAGCTGGTGTGATCGATGGTCTCGACGCCATCGATACGGCGCTGCGCCAGAAAGTCGAGCAGAGCGGACCAGGCCAAGGGCGGGCGATAGCCAAGGGCGAAGGTCATGGTCTCGGCAGGTCTGGCACCAGTTCGCATGCGCAGGCGGCGCGGGTTCAAGCCATAGCGCTGCAGAAACACGGCGTTGAAGCGCCGCACGCTGCCGAAGCCTGCCGTGAGCGCCGCCACCGTGATCGACAACTGCGTCTCGGTCAGCAAGCGCTTGGCCAGCAGCAGGCGCTGGGTCTGGGCAAAGTCGATCAGGGAGACGCCGAATTCCGTCAGGAAAATGCGCCGCAGATGCCGCTCGCTGACGCCGATGCGCGCCGCCAGTTGCGCAATGGTCGCGTGATTCAAAAACCCTTCTTCGATGCGCAGGGCCGCAGCCTGCGCCAGGCGGCTCGATACGTCGAGCACCCCATGGCCGGGCGCCAGTTCCGGCCGGCAGCGCAGGCAGGGCCGAAAACCGGCTTTTTCCGCCGCCGCGGCGTTCCCAAAGAAATGGCAGTTCCGGCGCTTGGGGCTGCGCACGGCGCAGACCGAGCGGCAGTAAATGCCGGTCGAGGAGACGCCGACAAAAAACCAGCCATCGAAGCGGCGGTCGCGCGCCAGCAGGGCTGCGTAGCAGATGTCCGGGTCCGGGTTCATGCCCACACTCTAGAGCCGTCACGAGAAAATGACTGGCCGGATTCGGACATCAGTTTTTTTGCCTTGGGCAGGCGCCGAACGGGCGGCTTCATGGACCATGGGCGCAGCGCCCCAGCAGAGCGGCGATCAAAACCTCGAAGCATGTCCTGATTTGATCGATTCTGGTCCCACAACGGCGCGCAGAGATCGCCGCCTCGGTGAACAATCCGGCTTCCATCCTCAAAGGAATCTCGCGATGAACACATGTCTGCTGGTGATCGATGCGCAGGAGTCGTTCCGGCATCGTCCCTATTTCACGGCCGAGCGCGCCACACCTTACCTTGCTGCGCAGAACGCGCTCATTCAAGGATGCGCGGCCGAAGGCATTCCCATCGTGCGCGTGTTGCACAGCGATGGCCCGGAGCAGGCCGACAATCCCTTCGCGCGAAGCTCCGGCTTCGTGCGGCCGCTGGAGGGGTTGGTCGCATTCGAGCCGGCGGCCGAATTTGTCAAGACGCGGCACAGCGCCCTGGTCGGTACGGGGCTCGATGTCTGGCTGACGCGGCATGGGGTGCGCAGGCTGATCGTCAGCGGCATTCGCACCGAACAATGCTGCGAAACCACCACGCGCCATGCCTCCGACCTGGGTTGGGAAGTGGACTTCGCCGCCGCCACGCTCACCTTCGACATGCAGCAAGCCGATGGAACCATCTTGCCCGCCGACGCCATCGTGCAACGCACGGCAACCGTGCTGCAGGGCCGGTTCGCCACTGTATGCAGCGTCGATCAGGCCCTTGGACGGGCTGCCCGGCAAAGACCATGACCGCCCCCATCCGCGTGCTGTTCGTCATGCTGCCGAACAGCCTGGCGCTGGACTGGGCGGGGCCGGCTGAAGCCTTGCGCACGGCCAATCAAGTTCTCCTGGGGCTGAGGCAGCCACTGGGCTTTCAACTGGAGTTCATCGGGCCTGTTTCTGACCCCATCAGCTCGGTCGGGCTCGGGCTGCGCGACGTCAAGCCCCTGCCCGATCTCAGCGTGGTGGACGGAGCGCCGCCCGTCTGGGTGGTGCTGCTCGGGCAGCCGGGGACGACCATCGACATTCGCAGCGCACACAGCCGAGCCACCTTGCACTGGCTGCGTCGATTGCGATTGCAGCCGAGCCGATTGGAGCTGGTCTGCATCTGCGCCGGCAGCGTGCTGGCGGCACATGCCGGCCTGCTCGCCGGAGCCGAGGCGACGACGCACCACCACCATCTGGCCGAGCTGCAAGCCGCCGCGCCCGACTGCCATGTGCTGAGCAACCGCGTGTTCATCAGCAGCGGCGCCATCTGCAGCAGCGCCGGCGTCACCACCGGCATCGACCTGATGCTGCATCGCATTGCGGGGGTTTGCGGACCCGTGGTGGCCGCCAAAGTCGCCGAGTCCATGGTCGTGGCGTTGCGCCGCGGCCCCTCAGACCCGGAGTTGTCGCCCTTCCTGTCGCATCGCGGTCATTTGCATCCTGCGCTGCACCGTGTGCAGGACGCGATCTGCCAACAGCCGCAAGCCGTCTGGAGCGTGGCGGACATGGCCCGCGTGGCCTGCGCCTCGCCACGTCACCTCAGCCGCATCTTCGCCGAGCAGGCCGGGATTGCACCGCTGCAGTACCTGCGACGCATCCGGATCACCACGGCAGAGACCGCGCTCAAAGCCGGGGCGAGCGTGGGGCGTGCAGCGGAATTGGCGGGATTCAGCTCGGATACGCAATTGCGGCGAGCGTGGCGGCAGCTAGGCCCCCGGGGCTTGAGCCCTTCCGCCGTGCGCGACTGACGTGGAGTGACTTGCGGGACTTATTGGGGGCCGGTCCCAATGACTCCACAATGACTCCAATTGCTGTCCCTCTTCAGCCCAGTCAGTACCCGAGAGGCTCATGCCGCCAACTGCTCACGGACAGGGACTTCGCGCTCGATGTCCTGCCGGGTGGGTAAGGTCTTCAAGTCGTAGTTGGCCTGCATCACGAGCCAGGACGCAGCGTCGCCACCAAAGTACTTGGCCAAGCGAGCGGCGGTGTCTGCTGTCACACGGAGCGGCGCTCCTTGACGATTTCGTGAATGCGGGTTGCAGGAACACCCAGGGCAACAGACAAGGCGTTGACGCTCAGACCCAGAGGGACGAGAAAGTCCTCACGCAGCACTTCGCCAGGATGCACAGGACGCATACGGTTCACTGAGCGAGTCATGTTGTTTCCTTCAGCGATAGTCCACGATTTCGACGTCTGCCGGACCAGCTTCTGTCCAGACAAAGTCGATCCGCCACGGATCATTGATGCGCATGCTGTGCTGGCCCATGCGATTGCCTTTCAGTGCCTCCAGCCGGTTGCCTGGGGCGGTGCGCGCATGAAATCCAGCGTCTGCGCAGCATCAAGTTGGGCCAGTTTGCGCTCGGCGATGGAGGCAAACGACCTGGACCGACGCGGATGCATGCCCTCGCACTTGAACGACTGGATCATGGAGCCATTTTGTTACGCGAAACGTAACATCGCCAGCGAGTCGTTCAGACAAGGATGCGGCAATACGCACAAAACTGAGCGCCCTTGTATGTTTAAACCAGACCAACGCGGTACAGTCGGATCACCGCTGAGGTGACCAGACCGGACCGTGCAGCCTGGAACGCCCTGGAGTCGGCGAGCCTGCTCGCCAGCTCGTGGCTGAGTTGATTGCGCACGGGCCCCGTGCTGGTCTT